>DAOTYK010000323.1:0-4820 GCA_034434855.1 Thermomicrobium sp. | reverse complement strand
GCGCACCCTACGCCACGCTGCCCCCGCACGCCGGACACGCCGCCTCCGGCAGTCCCTCCACCAACCCCACGCCGCTTCCCATCCCCGTTCCCTACACCCCCTGCCGGTTCGGACGGGGGCGGGAAACCATTGACAGCGCTTTCGTCCGTGTGGTAGTGTGCTCTCGCGGAAATCTCACTGCACCGTTTTCGGCAAACGTGGACCGGGTCACAGGACAAGCTGAGGAGTGACGGATGACGCAGTACATCGCTCGTCGCCTCCTGATGGTCATTCCGACACTCATCGCCATTTCGCTGATCACGTTCATCATCATGCATGCGACACCAGGAAGCCCGATGCAGCCGCGTGCCCCACAGGCGAACCCATTGCCACCAGCTGCCCAAGAAGCGCTGGCCAAGAAATACGGGCTCGACAAGCCGTTGTGGCAACAATACCTGAACTATCTGCGAAACATCTTCACGCTCGACTTCGGCTTCTCGTACCAGTACCAGACCCGCGAGGTGCGCGATATCATGGCCACCACCCTGCCTGTGTCCCTCCATCTCGGTGTCATGGCCATGGCTCTCGCCATCTTGATCGGCATCCCGCTCGGAATCATCGCAGCGATCAACCAGAACGGACCAGTCGATTATCTCTGCAGTTTCATCGCGACACTCGGCGTGGCAGTGCCCAATTTCATCTTGGCCCTCTTCCTCATCGTGCTGCTCGTCCTCCTCATCCCGATCATTCCTCGTACCGGCGGCTGGGATTCACCGATCGATTGGGTCCTGCCCACGCTCGCGCTTGCGCTCGGCCCGATCGGCATCATCGCCCGCTACACCCGGGCCAGCATGGTCGAAGTCCTGCGACAAGACTTCATCCGTACCGCCTACGCCAAGGGACTGAGCGATCGACAAGTCATCGTGCGCCATGTGCTCAAGAACGGCTTGATCCCACCCATCACCATCCTGGGGCCGATGTTCGCTGCCATCGGCACCGGCTCGCCATTCGTCGAGAAGATCTTCCGCGTACCAGGGATGGGACGCTTCTTCGTCGATAGTCTGATCGCTCGTGATTACCCGATGATCATGGCGGTCATTCTGATCTATGGGGCGTTCCTCGCCATCATGAATATCGTCGTCGATATCTTGTACGGTGTCGTCGATCCGCGCATCCGCCTGGCTTGATGCGAGATGCGGAGAGGAGCTCACCGCATGGCCACCACCGGTGCTGGAATGACCGGTCGAGCGGAACGGGCCGATGCCCTCATCTGGGCAGCCCGTCCTCACCGGACGCTCTGGCGCGATGCCCTCAGTCGTCTGCTCGCCAACCGCCTGGCCTTGTTCGGGCTCGTCATGGTCATCATCTTCACACTCATGGCGATCTTCGCACCCGTGCTCGCTCCGTACCCATACGACAAAGCCGATTTTTCGGCAGTCTCCCAGTTTCCGACTTGGACCGGCAAGTATCCGCTCGGCACCGATCTCGTCGGTCGCGACATGCTCAGTCGCCTCATCTGGGGTGCACAGGTTTCGATGCTCGTCGGACTCGGTGCTCAGGTCATCGTCTTCTTGATCGGCGTGCCGATCGGGGCACTGGCTGGCTATCTCGGCGGCCGCGTCGACGCGATCCTGATGCGCTTCGTCGACGTGATGTACGCCTTCCCCCAACTCCTCTTCGTCATCCTGATCATGGCGGCGCTCGGACGCGGCATGCAGAACATCTTCATCGCGATCGGTGTGACGGGCTGGGTCACGCTCGCGCGTCTCACCCGCGCTGAGTTCTTGGCGCTGCGCGAGCGCGATTTCGTCATCGCGGCGCGCGCAGCTGGTGCTTCTCCCTGGCGCATCATCACTCGGCATCTTCTGCCGAACGCTCTCTCGCCGATCATCGTCGCGCTCACCTTCGGCATTCCTCAAGCCATCTTCACCGAAGCAGCCCTGAGTTTCATCGGGATCGGCATTCCCGAGCCGCGCCCGAGCTGGGGCAAGATGGCTGGCGAGACGCAGCAGTACATCACCTCGTACTGGTACATGCCGATCTTCCCGACCATCCTGATCGCGCTCTTGATGCTCAGCTTTACGTTCCTCGGCGACGGGCTCCGCGACGCGCTCGATCCACGCACGCGCAAGCGCGACTGAAAGGAGGTGAAGACGATCGAAGAAGGCGATCGCTCGTTTCGAGTGAGGAGTCGTCTCTTGACCCCAAGAGGAGGAGGTACGATGAGCGACAAACTCCGCTGGTGGGAAGACCCCGAACAAGTTGCCCTCCTGTGGAAACGCTTCCAAGTCGTCGGGATGGACCGCCGCGAGTTCATCCGCATCGTCGGCGCGGTCGGCGGAACCACCGGTGCCGCATTGGCTGCTGCTGCCTGCCAGCGCGCGCCTGAAGCCACGCCGACCCCTGTCGCAGCGGTCACACCACCGCCTGTCCCCACCCCGACGCCACCGCGCGCAGTCGGCCCGACCCCGACTGCCGCCCCTGCTCCGACGCCCGCCGAGGGGGAACTCGCCGCGGACCAGGTGTTCCGGACCAACATGGAGCGCGATCCGCAGAGTTTCGACTTCAACCGCGATCTCTATTGTGAGGGCGATCCTTCCTGCTTCGCCATGCTCGGCATGTTCACGCCTGACCTCGAGGTGGTTCCCGATATCGCCGAGCGCTGGGAGCCCAACCAGGACGCGTCGGTCTGGACCTTCTACCTCCGCAAGGACAGCTACTGGAGCAACGGCGATCCGGTAACCGCCCACGACTACGAGTGGTCCTGGAAGCGCCAGCTCGATCCAGCCACCGCTGCCCCCTATGCAGGCTTCCTGTACGACATCAAGAATGCCGAAGCCTTCAACACCCAGAAGCCCGGTGTGACGCGCGACGACGTCGGCGTCAAAGCGCTCGACGACTACACGCTTCAGGTCACCCTGGAAGGACCACGCGGCTATTTCCCCATTCTGGCCGCCTACATCGCCGCCGCGCCAGCCCATCGACCATCGGTCGAAAAGTATGGTGACAAGTGGACCGAGGCCGAAAACATCGTCTGCAACGGCCCCTTCAAGCTCGTCCGTTGGGAGCACGACAAGATCGTCGTCCTGGAGAAGAACGACAAGTATTGGAACGCCAAGAACATCACACTCCAGCGCGTCGAGCGTCCGATCATCCCCAGCGAAGCCGTGCTGCAAGCTTACGAGAACAACGAGATCGACTGGATGTGGCGTGGACCGCTCGGCCAACTCGAACGGATCCGCTCCGACCCGAAGCTCAGCAAGGAGTACCACCAGTTCAACCTCTTCGGCACCTGGTATCTCGTACCCGATCCGAAGTTCGAGCCGTACAATCTCAAAGAAGTGCGCCGGGCCATGGCGCATGCCATCGACCGCGAGACGATCGTCAAGCAAGTGCTCAAAGGGCTGGCGACCGTCGCCTATACGTTCACCCCGCCCGGTATGCCCTACTACATCGAACCGGACGACAAGATCCGCGAACTCACTGAGTACAACCCGGACAAGGCGCGCGAGTGGCTCAAGGGTACTCCTTACGAGGGCGGCAAGAACTGGCCCAAGGGCCTCACCCTCACCCACCGCGAGGAGGGTGACGCTCCAAAGGCCGCTGCTGCTGCCATCATCCAGATGCTCAAGGAAGTGCTCGGGATGGAACTCGAGCACATCATCGGCGAACCGCGTGAGACCTACGAGCGGATGTGGAAGCACGAGATCCCGCTCATGTGGGTCCGCTGGTACGTCGACTACCCCGATCCCGCCAACACCCTCTTCCAAGTCTGGTATTCGAAGGCACCGACGGGCCGCCGCCATGAGTGGTCGAACGACGAATTCGACCGACTCACGCTCCAGGCGAACGGCGAGCCGGACCCGAAGAAGCGCTACGAGCTGTATTACAAGGCCCAACTGATCCAGCTGGAGGAGGCCGCGGCGATCTACGTCTACAACCCGTGGAGCTACGGACTCATGAAGCCATGGGTCACGAATCTCCCGCGCAATCGCAACGGTGACTTCATGCCGGAGTGGAACATCTTTATCCGGCATTATGACTATTACAAGATCCTCAAGCACTGAGCATCTTTCCGGCACGACGACGAGCGAGCCCGGAAACAGCACGCCCCGGGCTCGCTCTCTCTCCTCCGGCATCGGATGTCTTTACCGGCTCCACCAGGTCCAGCGAAGCTGCTCGCCCCGAGCACGCATCGCCGGGTATTCGACGAATGGCGGCGCGAGCGTCCGCTCCTGCCCACAAAGCCGTCGCTCAGGACTCCTGTCCAGACGAGGTGATGCTGACGCGCACGCGAGCCAGACTGTCCCTCACGATCGCGCCCACGCCGACCAGTCCCAGCTGCAACCAGCGACCCGCTGGCCAGTCGGCTCTGTGCTCCCGCGAGGGCCCGGCTCGATCGTGATACTGATGCCGCGATACCGCGTCCATTCGTCCGGAACCTCGATCAGGAGCAGCGCCGACCCAGCCCGGTCGGGGAGGAAGACCCCTGCATCGACGCCGCTCCCATCAGTGCGCAGCAACCAGACCTGATACAGCCGGCCAGCCGCGGGACGCGGCAGACCCCCGAGCACCAGTAGCCCATCGCGTCCCTCGCGATCGACGAAGATCCGGCCGGCCTCCGGCGGGAAACCTGCTCGCTCCCCCTGCACGACGGTCGACCAATCGGCCCTCGCCAGGACAGCAGCGATCCGCTCGTGCTGGGTCGCGAACTCATCGAGCCGGCGCTCGAGGCGCGTCACGGCCAGCAGCAGGCCCCCGAGCAACAAGAGCACCGCCGCAACGAGCCCACCCCATGCCCAAGCCAGCCGCCAGCGCCGCCGATCTCCAGGATCGGCTCC
>DAOTYK010000322.1:0-2181 GCA_034434855.1 Thermomicrobium sp. | reverse complement strand
AGGGGAAGGCAGCGGGGGCACGCCGGAGGAGGTCGGTCAGGTGGGAGGAGAGGTCGGCGGGGCAGCCGGTTTGCCGCCGAGCGTGCTGTTCGTCCCGCCGGTTGGTGAACTCGGGGGGGACGACGGGGTAGACCCGGGCACTGGTCGGGATGGGGGAGAGCAACTGCTGCACGCTCGCTGTGCGCGCCAGCACCTCGTCAGGCGTGCGCGGTGCTTCGCTCGTCATGAAAGCGATCCTGCCTCGCTGCTCGGGTTTCCGTGCCGACCGTACGCAACGAGAGGGGAGTCTGTCCGATGTACCGGACGACGCTCCCCCGAGCTGCTCTCTGTGCTATGGGGCAGTCTAAGGGTTTAGCCATAACTGGACAAGAGTTGTGTTCGTCTATGCTGAACGAGGAGGGCGGCGATGGTCGTGGATCATGGCTGCCGAGCTTCCCATACCGATCCAGGGCTTGTTTCGGTAGGGCTGGGGTGGCTCGCAGCGAGAGGGTAGTCGGAGGCAAACGACCAGTGCTGGCGGAAACGCCTTGCATGTCCTGTGCGGAAGTCGGAATCGGTCTCGGTGGTATGCTGGAAATGCACTGCTGAGTGCGGTGGGGAGCGCACTGATGGATGTCTTCGTGTGCCCGAAGTGCCTGGGACGGATGACGACAGTCGAGCGGCATCGAGTGGTGTTCGAGCGGTGCTCGGAGTACGGCGGAATCTTTCTCGACCGTGGGGAGCTCGAGCAGCTGATCCGTGGGGAAATCCAGTACTATGAGCGCCAGGTCGTGCGTGATGACGAGGAGGACGCATTCGAGAAGCGACGTGATGACCGGCGCAAGAACAAGAAGAAGTTCCGACACTTCTTGGAAGAGCTCCTCGATTTCGATTGACTCTCGACATGGTGCGTGACATGCGTAAGACATCAGAGCAAGTTATCCAGGAGCGACTCGCCGCTCTCGAACCGGCTCCTGGCGTGTATCTCATGAAGGATGCACAAGGTCGCGTGATCTACGTGGGCAAGGCGAGTTCGCTCCGACAGCGACTGCGTTCGTATTTCGGCTCCCACGCGAGTATGGATGCAAAGACGCGGGAACTCGTCTCGCAGATTGCGGACTTCGAGGTGATCCGCACGGATACCCCGACCGAGGCGCTCATTCTCGAGAACGAGCTGATCAAGCGCTACCGGCCACGCTTCAACATCATGTTGCGCGATGACAAAACGTATCCGTTCATCCGGATCACCAACGAGCCGTTCCCGCGCGTGATCGCCACCCGTCGGATCGTGCGCGATGGAAGTCGCTACTTCGGCCCCTATCCGAGTGCTGGTGCGGTGCATCGGACGCTCGACCTTCTCAAGCGTCTTTTCCCGTATCGTGCCTGTGACATCGAGATGACCGGGACCGCTTCTCGAGCGTGTCTCTACTATCACATTGGTCGTTGCGCTGGGCCCTGTATCGGGGCGGTCTCGCAGGCAGAGTATCGCGGCATCATCGAGAACGTCGTGCTCTTTCTCGAGGGACAGGCTGAGGCTGTGGTCGCACGCCTACGTGCGGCGATGGAGGAAGCGGCGGAGCGCTTGGAGTTCGAGCGGGCCGCACGGATTCGTGACGAGTTGCGGGCGATCGAGCATGTCCTGCAGCAGCAGAAGATCGTGACCGGTACGGACGAGTCGTTCGATGTCCTCGCGGTTGCCCAGAGCGCAGGCGGGGATGCCTGCGTGCAGATCGGCTTCGTCCGCAACGGTAAGTTGCTCGGTTCCGAGCATTACCTCATGGTCGGCGCCCGCATCGACGATCCTCCCGGAGCGATCCTGACGTCGTTCGTTCAACAGTACTATGCTCAGGCCTCCACCGTTCCCCCGGAACTGGTTCTGCAGCATCCCTTGGACGATGAAGATACCATCGCTGCGTGGCTTGCCGCTCGGCGCGATGGGCCGGTACGACTGTCCGTTCCCGCGGACGGGTTTCGCCGGGAGCTCGTCGAGATGATCGCCAAGAGTGCCGTCCAGAACCTCGAGCAGCATCGCGTGCGTTGGCTCAACGACGAGCAACGAACGACGCTCGCGCTGGAAGAACTGGCCGATGCGCTGGGCCTCGATCGGTTGCCGAGGCGGATCGAGTGTTTCGATGTCTCGCAACTACAGGGAACGAATATGGTCGCGAGCATGGTGGTTTTCGAACACGGTAAGCCGAAGAA
>DAOTYK010000321.1:0-3668 GCA_034434855.1 Thermomicrobium sp. | reverse complement strand
GCACCGTCCATCGCGCCGTAGAAGTCGGCTTCGCGAGCGATCTCCTGTCGCCGACGCCGCGCCTCCTCCTCGGTGATGAGGCCGGCATTGAGGTCGGCATCGATCGACATCTGCTTGCCCGGCATCGCGTCCAACGTGAAGCGTGCGGCCACTTCCGCCACGCGCCCGGCCCCGTTGGTGATCACCACGAACTGGATCACCACCAGGATCACGAAGACGACGATCCCCACGACGTAGTTGCCGCCCACCACGAAACGGCCGAACGCGTTGATCACCTCACCGGCGTTCCCCTGCAGCAGGATCAGGCGCGTGGAGGTGATGTTGAGCGCCAGCCGGAAGAGCGTGGCGAGGAGGAGAACCGTCGGGAAGGCCGAGAACTGCAGCGGTTCCTTGATGTACAGCGAGACGAGGAGGATGGTCAGGGCCAGTGCGATGTTGGTCGTGATCAAGAGATCGAGGATGTGGGCGGGAACCGGCAAGATCATCAAGGCGACGATCGCCACCACGCCTGCGGCCAGGACGATGTCGCTATAGCGGACGAGTCGCCGGATGCCGCTCACCGGCTCCGCGCGATTGCCGCTGGCTGTCGGCGTGCTCGCCATCGTTGCTCCCTTCAGCCCGTCACGAGACGCTCGTCGGTGGTGTCTCGCTCTGGATCGGCGCGTTAGCCCGGCGCAATCGGTAGACGTAGGCGACGATGTCGGCCACCGCTTCGTAAAGCGTGACCGGAATCTCCTGGCCCACTTCGACTGTCCGGTAGAGCGCTTGCGCCAGTGGCTGGTTGCGGAGGACCGGGATCGCGTGCTGCCGCGCGATCGCAGTGATCCGTTCAGCGACTTCCCCTGCTCCCTTGGCCACCACGACCGGCGCACGCATGCTCCGTGGCTCGTACCGCAAGGCGACCGCGAGGTGGGTCGGGTTGGTCACCACCACCGTCGCCTTGGGAACCTGAGCCATCATCCGACGCATCGCCATTTGCCGCTGCAGGCGCCGGATCCGCGCCTTGATTTCGGGATCCCCCTCCGTCTGTCGGAGCTCTTCCTTGAGTTCGTGGCGGGTCATCCGCAAGCGCTGCTCCAGGTCCCAGCGCTGGAACCCGTAGTCCAGGATGGCCAGCGCCAGATAAGCTGCTCCGATCCGCAGCGCCAAGTCGCGCATGCTCTGCCCGATCACCTGCGCGATGGCCGCTGGTTCCGCGCCGGTCAGATCGGCGTAGCGCGGCAGATCTCGTTGGATGAGCGGATAGGTCACCGCGAGCACGATGGCGATCTTGAGCAGCGCCTTGCCCGTCTCGAAGAGCCCTCGTCGGGAGAACAGTCGCTGGAAGCCTGCGATCGGGTCGATCCGTCGCCAGTCCGGTTTGAGCACCGCTGGTGCGAAGACGAAACCCGCTTGCACCAGCGTGCTGGCCACACCGACCGCGGCGAAGAGCCCGAGGATGGGGAGCGCGAGCTTCAGAATCGTCGCCCCGCTCGCCCAAGCCAGCGCGACGATGTCCGGCCCAGTGAGATCGCGCGGCAAGGGACCGCTGAAGGCGCGTTCGAGATAGTCCCAGAGTGTCTGTCCCGCTGCACCAGCGTACCAGGGGAGGAAGAAGGCCCCGGCCAAGACGACCAGCGCCGAGGTCAGGTCCGTACTCCGCGGGACTTGCCCACGCTTGCGGGCTTCTTGGCGTCGGCGTGGTGTGGCGCGCTCGGTACGCTCGCTCGCCATCCCTCACCTCGCTGCCCAGATCACGCGCGTCAGCACGCTCAGGAGGCCATCGGTCGTGACGTGCATCAGGATCTGCAGGAGAAAGGGGAGAGAGAGCAACAAGACGAGAAAGCCGAGCAGGATCTTGGCCGGAAGCCCGACGAAGAAGACGCTCATCTGGGGTACCATGCGGTTCAGCAGCCCCAGCCCGATATCCGCGACCAGGAGCGAGCCAGCGATCGGGAGCCCGATCCGGAGTGCATCGCTGAACATGGCGCCGGTCAGCGCGATGATCGCGCGAGGGGTATCGGCGTCCGGAACAGCTGCCCCCGGAGGCAGCAGGATCAGACTGCGGGCGAGTGCGCCGACCAGCTGGTGATGCCCATTCGTGCCGAAGAGAACCAGTGCTGCCAACGCCAAGTAGAGCGTGTTCAGGGCTGTGCCGTGCGTCCCGAAGGCCGGGTTGAACGTCGCCGCCAATCCGAAGCCGAGTTGGTAGCCGATGAGCGAGGCCGCCATCTCCACTGCAGCGAATACGGCGGCCACCGCCAATCCCAGCGCCAGCCCCGTCACCAGCTCGCGGGCCAGGGCGACCGCGAAGACGGTCGGATCGCTGAGCCCGCTCGCATCGGTCGGGACGAAGGGGACCAGTGCCAGTGCGAGGACGACGGCCAGCGCGACGCGGGCGGGCAGGGGCACGGCCTGGCTCCCGAACCCCGGAAGCAGGGAGAGCACGAGCCCGACCCGGGTGACCACCAGGGCGAACAGTGCGATGGAGCTCGGGATGAGCGGTGTGGTGACCTCCATGTGCGATCCTCAGCGTCGCAACACCGGCAAGAGCAGGAACAGCTCGGTCGCGAGCGTCGCCAGCTGGCGACCCATCCACGATCCCGCGAAGAGCAGGATCAGGAAGGTGATGACGATCTTCGGGATGAAGACGAGCGTTTGCTCGTTCACCTGCGTGACCGCCTGGAGCACGCTCACGAGAAGCCCGATGACCAGGATAGTGAGCAGGATGGGAGCCGAAACCAACAGGGTGGTCGTGATCGCAGCCCGGGCCAATTCGAGCAGCAGCGCCTCGTTCATCCACGGTCTCCTAACCAGTGCCGAAGCTGACGACCAGGGAGCGGACCAGCAGGTCCCAACCGTCCACCATGACGAAGAGCAACAGCTTGAACGGTAACGAGATGACGACCGGCGGGACCATGATCATCCCCATCGCCATCAGCGTGCTGGACACGATCAGATCGATGACCAGGAAGGGGATGAAGAGAACGAATCCCATGGTAAAAGCTGTCTTCAGCTCGCTCAGGATGAAGGCGGGGACCAGAACCCAGGTCGGGACGTCCTCCGGTGTCCGCGGGCGCGGCAAATTGCCGAGACTCATGAAGAGCGCGATGTCGCGCTCCCGCGTCTGTCGGAACATGAAGGTGCGCAGCGGCTGGAGCCCGCGCTCGAGCGCTGTCCGCTGGTCGATCTCGCCCCGGAGGTACGGCTGGAGCGCATCGCGGTTGACCGCTTGCCAGGTCGGGGCCATGACGAACACGGTCAGGAAGAGTGCCAGCCCGATCAGGACTTGGTTCGGCGGGAGCTGTGGGACGCCGATCGCCGAGCGGACGAAGGAGAGCACGATCACGATCCGCGTGAACGAGGTCATCACGATCAGGATCGTCGGCAGCAGACTGACCAGCGTCAGCAGGAAGACCAGTTCCAGGCCTGCCGCGACCGGGTTGCTGGTGCCGTTTCCTCCTTGGCTCTGGACCTGGATCTGGGTGGAGCCCATCGTTGCCTGGAAGGCGCAGGCGCTGCTCGCCATCGCTCCCAACACACCAGCGGCCAGCGCGCCCCACCGCAGTGGTCGCTTCGGCTCGCTCGCTCGCCATTGCGCCTCGTCCCGCATGCCTCGCCCCGCGCATCCCGTCTGAACCGTCTCCACGCGCCCACCCTAGTTCGTCCGCCGGCCCATCTGCATCGGG
>DAOTYK010000320.1:0-1566 GCA_034434855.1 Thermomicrobium sp. | reverse complement strand
CAGGTAGAGCTGCACACCAGCTCGCTCGTGCACCCGCGTGATCGCGGCTCCGATCGTCTCGCCGAGCGCTCGACCGAGCAGGACTGGTAACGTTTCGACCAATGCAACCTGCTTCCCCAGTGTCCGCGCGCTCGCCGCGACTTCGCACCCGATGAACCCGCCACCGATCACGACAACGCGCTGCGTGGACGACAGCGCCGCGCGCACACCTCGTGCGTCCTCGAGGGAGCGGAGTACGAACACCCCCGGGAGGTCCGCCCCCGGCACCGGCAGCCGGTTCGGTACCGCACCAGTTGCCAGCACCAACTGGTCGAAACCGATCTCCCTCCCCGCACGCGTGCGGGCCACCCGGCGCTCGAGATCGATCTCCTCGACCGCATCACCCAGCACCAACCCGATCGCGCGTTCCTCGTAGAACGCGACTGGCCGAAAGAGGAGCTCGCTCTCCGCTTTCTTCCCCAGAAGATACTGCTTGGAGAGCGGTGGTCGCTCGTACGGTGGCACCGGCTCGGCGCCCACCACGGTGACCCGTCCCTGGTACCCAACCTCGCGGATCGCATTCGCGAATCCGAACGCTGCCGCTCCAGCTCCCACGACGAGGCAGTGCTCGACCATGGCATCCCCCTTCAGCGCACCGGGTCAGCGCCCGAGCACCCGCTTCTTCCTCGTCTCGACCGACGTTTCCCGGTCGACGACGCCCGCGGCCCCAGCTTGCTCGATGCCGACCGTCGTCTGGGAGCTCGAGAGAGAGGACCACCGGAGCCGCTCGGTCTGTCGTCTCGCTGATGCGCTCCGCGAGACCGATCGGCGAGAGCAGGCCAACGCCAGCTGCCGCACTCGCGATGCCACACGGGCGCGATCTCCTACCCGCCACTGAGGCCGATCGCCCAGGAGCGTCTGCTCCTGGTCCATGACGGCTCTGCAGGAATATCCGGTCCTTCGGCCTCAGCGTTCACCGACCGCGGGGCTGGCGCGAAACGTACACCATCCCGTCCCGGACGACCACGTCGTACACCGCCAACGGCTTGGTCGCCGGGAGACTCGTGACTCGTCCAGTCGTCAGCTCGAACCCCGAGCCATGCAGCGGGCAATAGATCACGCCGTCCTCCAGATCCCCCTCGGCCAGTTCCGCCTCTTCGTGCGTGCAGATGCCGTCCACCGCGTAGAGGCGTTCCCCGAAGCGAATCAGCAAGCGCGGCGCTCCATCGACCTCGAAGCGCACGATCGTCGCCTCGGGCACCTCGGCCAGCGGCTTGACCGGCACGAAATCGCTCTCACCGCTCTGCTCAGCGACCGCAACGGCTGTCGGAGCCGCCGCACTGCTCGTCCCTTCGCTCGCGATGGGTCGAACCTGGACCCCGAGGTCCCCCACGAAACCGATCCGCCGGTGTGTTCCGTCACAGAACGGCTTCTTCGCCGAGCCACCGCACCGGCAGAGCCAGATCTCTTCCCCTTCGTACGGGATCTCGTTTCCCTCGTGATCGACCAAGATGACGCGCCCTTGCACGTGGTAGGGACCGTTCTGCCGAACCGTGATCCGAACCTCGCTCACCGCTTACCCTCCGG
>DAOTYK010000319.1:0-4608 GCA_034434855.1 Thermomicrobium sp. | reverse complement strand
CCAGCGCTCCGGTGTGCCGATGCCCAGGAGGTGAAACACGGGCGGGAGCGGCTCGTCAGCCTGCTTGGCGAACATCGTCGTGACGCGATCCGCCAACTCGGCGGCGACCACGTCCGAGTCGAACCAGGCAGCGAGAGCCGCGGCCGTCAGGACGGCAGACGCCACTTCGTCGCGCGGATAGTCGTGCAGCTGACCGGTCGACTCTCGCGTCGCCATTGGCCGGTCAGCGAGCGATCGCTCGTCCACCTCGAGTACCGTCATCGCTCTCCAGGACGCCGCGGTATCCCGCCAGAGTCGCTCCAAGAAACAGTCCGAGATCGCGAGCTCTCCGCGACTCCGCGCACAGGTGCTGGCAAACTCGGCCGCTGCCTGGTCGTCGAGCGCCAACGGATGCGGGATCCGATCGCGCAGGTGCCAGAGCAGCGGCCAGTCCAACGAAAATCGGTCCGGATCGTATCGGCCACGCACGTGGTCTTCCAACTCCAGGACGGCGAGAGCGACCGAGATCGATCCCAGACTCCAGCGCGTAAAGCGGCGCACCACTTCCCAGGGAACACGCGACCGCCGGGTGCCGGGCAACACACCCGCCTCGCGTTCCCGGAGCGCGATCACGACCCACGGCTCGATCCCGATGAGACCAGCTAGGCGGAGGGCGAGTTGCGTCTCCAGTAACGGCTGCAGTTCGGTCACCACGATCCGAAAGAAGTCGAACGCGTCCGCGTCAAGCCATGGCTCACCGATCCGCCCATCGAGACCCGAGCGCTGCATGGCACCCTCCAGTCCCCACGACTGGCCACGTGCCTACCAGGCCCGAGCAGCTATCGCGTATTCACCGATCAGCCGATCGCGGCGAGCATCCGCCATCGTACTCTCCACGAACGCGCGATGCACCTGGCGTGCGATCTGAAACGTCCGCTCGCTCTCGCTCACGCCGTCGATCCTCTCGCTTCCTGTCCAGCACCCACGAATGAAGCCTCAACCGCCTTGCGAGGCGATCCGGAGGAACCTCGCTGTCCACTCGTCGAACTGATTCATCACATCCTGGTATTCGGCGATCCACTCGAGCGGCTCCGTGACGAGCGCACGGACCGCCCCGGCAGACTCGCGCAGGATCGCCTCGAGCAAGACCAGCCGCCACACGAGGTCATCGGGGACGGACTGGCTCGTTCGCGACGGGCGTAGCACCCACTCGATGCCGAGCACCCGCGCGACCGTGTGCGCATAGGCGCTCTCCACGAGCGGCCCGAGTGCCGTGCGGCTGCCCTCCCAGATCTCGAGCGCCTTTGCCGCGTCGAACAATCCAGGCGGTCGGTCGTCCCACTCGTTCACCAGACCGACTGCTGCACGCAAGAGCTGCGGGAGGACACCGTCAGCCGGGTCGAACGTGTCCGGGTAATGCCACGGCCGCCACGGCCGACCCGAGCGGATGCGTGCGAACGAGCGTGGCGGTTCGCCGTAGCGCTCGACCCATGCGAACGACACCCGTTCGATGACGAACACCCGCTCGTCGATGCGGCGATCCCACTGTTCCACCGCCGCGATGAAGTCGGTGCGATCCGGCTCATCGATGAGCAACGGGTGTGGGATGCGCTCGCGGAGCGCCAACAAGGCTGGCCAGACCATCGGCTCCGCGGTGACCGCGCGTCCGATGTACTCGGGCAAAACAGCCTGTCCGGCGACGTCGATCATCTGGAGACCGAGCGCCCAGTTCCCGACCCATTGGATGACCTCCTCCGGAACATCCAGATCGGTCGGATCCTGCTTCTCGCGGCACACGCGGCGCCGGTAGACTGTGGCGAAGACGTACCACGGCTCGAGACCGAGCATGCTCGCCAGGGCGATCGCACCTTGCGTCTCCGAGAGTGGGCTCAGCTGGTCGATGACGTCTTGCAAGAAGTGAATACCCAAGAGTTCTCGATACAATCCGAAAACGTTTCCCCTCGGTAAGCCGGTCCGCGGATCGACGAGCGAGGGATCGACCTGCGCGAGCGCGCGGCCGAGATCGAGCCGTTTCCCGCTCTGCCGCCATTCCTCGGCTGCTGCGAAGAGCGCGGCGAGCATCGTCGGTCGCTCCGTTCCGCGATCGCGAAGCCAGATCGCCATCGGTGCAGCTTGCCCGGCCATGACGAGCTTGCCGAAATCGATCATGACACTTCCTCCCTTACCGCAGCGACGAACCACCCAGTTCCCAGTTTGGGAGGCGAGCGGGAACACAGGGGTTCCCGCTTCTCGACTCGTCCCCGCGCATCCAACCGATCGTCCGCTCGTCGCGGCTCTGGTACCCAGAGACCAGCGGCCGACCCCGGTCAACACTCGCAGTGAGCGGCGTGTGCCATACTCGGTCGTGCGGGAGTAAGCCGCCACCAGTTATGAACGGGTCCTCGCCCGATCGACCGGAAAGGGCAGACACGATGGAGCAACCGGTCCTGCTCGTCACCCACTCTGCTGGGATCGTGACGCTCACGCTGAACCGGCCGGCTGTCCGCAACGCGCTCGATCTCGCTCTCGCGCGAGCGATCGCGACGACTGCACGGGAGCTCGCCCAGGACGCGAGCCTGCGCCTCGTCGTCTTGCGCGGTACCCCACCCGCTTTCTGTGCCGGGGCCGACCTGACCGAACGTTCGAAGCTGTCCCCACGCGAGCGGACCGCTCACACCGATGCCATCGCCGCCGCGGTCGAGGCGATCGCCGAGCTACCGGTGCCGACGATCGCTGCGATCAGCGGCGCCTGCTTGGCAGGCGGTGCAGAACTCGCCCTCGCCTGTGACCTCCGCTTCGCCGATACCACCGCCCGCATCGGCTTCCCGGAAGTACGCCGCGGCATCTTTCCCGGGGCAGGTGGTGTGCTGCGCCTACCCCAACTCGTCGGCCGCGGGCGAGCAGCCGATCTCCTCTTTTCCGGCCGAACACTCGATGCGCAGGAAGCGTTCCGCATCGGGCTCATCGACCAGCTCTGCGAGCCGGGTCACCTCGACACCATGCTCGACCATTGGAGCACGGAACTCCGGCAAGCGGCTCCCGGCGCAGTGCGCGCGGTCAAGGCTGCCCTGCAACGGGTACTCACCACCGACGCCGTCACGCTCGCCGATATCCGGTCTCTCCGTCGCGCACTCGACGAAAGCCCGGAGTACGAGGAAGGACTCCGGGCCTTCGCCGAACGACGCCCACCGAGTTGGGTGACCGGTTAACTCGCTTCGACCGTGAACGTCGTCTCGAGATCATTGACGACCAGAGTGTAGGTTCCTGGCTCCAACTCGCCGAGATCGACGGTGGTCGTGAACGGTCGCAGCACTTGGGCACACATGAGACCGCGCGGTCGCTGCCACTCCAGTGTGACCGTCACCGTCGCGCCGTCGACCGTGACCTCCGGGGACTCGATCAGTTCAGCACAGGCATCAGGCAAGGCTCCCTGGATATCGACGACGACCTGCCGCGGCCGCCCGTCACCAACACGCACCTCGACCTGTTCGATCATGGCATAGCCGTACTCGTGACTACCGCTCCCGGGTTCCTCACGCGCCACCGAGCTCACGTCGATCTCTTCTCCGTTCAGCTCGACGACCCAGTCCTGGTTCACCACGACGCCGAGCGGGATGACCAGTGTCTCCTCGCGGAGTACCTGCGCACACAGCTGGTCGCTCGGCGCCTCTCCCCACACTTCGACTCGGATACGGTTCCCGTCGATCGTGACCGCATGATGCAGCTCCGTACACGCATCAGGGAGCGTGAGATCGATCACGAGTTCCGTCTGGTTCGAGTATGGGGACTCGCGCAACGCCACGCGTTGGAAGAAGATCCCACGCCGCTCCATCGTCGGTCCCGGATCAGCCGTCGGCTCGATCACGGC
This sequence comes from Thermomicrobium sp., assembly GCA_034434855.1. GTDB lineage: Bacteria > Chloroflexota > Chloroflexia > Thermomicrobiales > Thermomicrobiaceae > Thermomicrobium. The sequence continues at coordinate 761 of DAOTYK010000319.1, read as the reverse complement.
CGGTGCGCCCGCGGCAGGCGTACCGCCAATCACTCCTCGATCGCTCGCGTTCGTCGCGGTGCCGCATGCGGCCAGTGCGAGGCCAGCGCACAGCACGGCGAGGGTCAGGAACGGGCTCGCGCTGATCCTCCGTCTCTCGTTGGGTCGTCGCATCGCAACCTCCTCTCATGTCTCATGCTCTCGTCACTGAGACGATCGGCAAGGCAGACAGGTTCCCGAAGGGTTGCCGCTTTCGCGACCTGCTAGACTTGCATGGTGAGCGAAAGGAGCAACACGATGCCGGTAACCGTCGCTGGCTACACGGTGGAACCGCTCGTCGACGTCGAGGGAGCATTCTTCCCGCTCGCGGTCGTTTTCCCGGATGTTCCACTCGAGGCCTGGGAACCGTACCGGGGCCGCTTCCCGGACACCTTCGCCCTCGGGAACATGCTCTATACGCGCGTCGCCTGCTACCTGATCCGCGGCCATGGTCGCACCGTGCTCGTCGACGCGGGAATCGGCCCCGGCCCCGATCCGCTCTTCGGCCATCAGCGCGGGCGCTTGCTCCAGGAATTGGCTCAGCGAGGGCTCGCGCCCGGCGATATCGATACGGTCATCCTGACGCATTTGCATCCGGACCATATCGGCTGGGCAGCGCAGAGCGGCCAGCCGACCTTCCCGCGCGCCCGGTACCTGGTGCACGCTCGAGAACTCGAGACGTTCCAGCGTGAAGACGTGCGCGCGGCCATGCACCAGATCGCACCCGGGTATCTCGACCGTTG
>DAOTYK010000318.1:0-6662 GCA_034434855.1 Thermomicrobium sp. | reverse complement strand
CGCCCCTCCGTCCACAACTGAGGCCAGTTCCACGCCGAGACCAGCGGCGCTGCCCTGTCCGCTGAGCGCGACGAGGGGTCGGTCGCCGCTCCCCACAAGCCGCGCACGACCGTCTGCGTCCAGATCCAGCGCCGCAACGCCCCCACGCTCCTCGAGCACCCGCTCGGTGGCCCCCCACCTGACCTCCCCTTCTTCCACGTCACCCGCGTCCCGCTCGCCGGTAAGCGCGTCGGCCTCCTCCACCCCGGCATGAGCGGGATGGCCGGCGCCGCGTTCAGCGGCGACTTCGCCGACGGCCCCGCCGGCAAAGCCGCCATCCTCGAAACCGGCACGGAGTGCGATCTGCAACCGGTTGGCTCGCGGGTCTCTGCAACGACCGGGCGCGCAGCCAGCTGGATTCCCGATCCGCTGCCAGTGCGCTCTACCACCCCGGCGCCCGCGGCCTCCCGACGGGGGCTCCCCGCCACCGCCTACGAGGCGGTCGGCTCGCTGGGTGGGAGTTTCGTCAGCCCCCAGATCGCGGACGACTCCCTGACCCCCTAGGCTCTGGGATAGGGGCGCTTGCTCGAGCGCGATCACGACTGCGTCGGCCGCGCCGCCCGAGCACGGCTCGAAGACCAGCCGCCCTGCAAGCCAGTGACGCTGGGCTGGGATCCGGAGGAGGCCGCGCGCGTCATCAGCAGTCTCGTCACGCATCCCAAGGGCCAGCGCTACAAGTACTTCGATCTCCCCCTGGCCCAGTACGCGACCTGGATGTACGACGCCGTCCTCAACGAGGCCGGGGAGGTCGTCGGCTTCTCCATGTGGACCGGCTTCTCCTCGAACGAGGAGCGGGTGCTCTCGTTAGCGACGGTGCGCCCGGAGTATGCCCAGGAGGGAACACGACTGCGCGTGGTCTGGGGGGAGCCGAACGGGGGTTCGCGCAAGCCGTCGGTCGAGCGGCACGTGCAGACCGAGGTGTGGGTGACAGTCGGTCCCGCCCCCTACGCTGAACCAGCCCGCCGCTACCGCGAGCAAGTCGCCCGCACCCGCCGCTCAAGTTGAGACAATGAGGTCGACCGGCTCACAGGCCCCCCTGGGCCAGTGGTGGCCCAGGGGACACACTCTCTCGATTGGAGCGAAGGCGAAACGCCTCCGTTTTGCTCCCGCGGTCTTCGATCGCAGGAGTATTACCGAATCCGTCAGTCAAGCGGGGAAGAGCGGTCACTGGTCAGTTAGAGAAGCGGATGCTGCTCGCCCGGGCCCCCTTGTCACTCGTACGGGAGAACAGTTCATCGGAGTATGGGTGCAGGACTGCGTCCTTACTTGACTCCGCGAGCAGAGTACAGTATTCTGGCTATGGAGTACGCTCGTTGTTTGTTCGGATATGCTGAATAGACACAGATTTGGTCTTTCTTATGTTCATCTAGACAATAGTCATCTCCTAGCATACGCTAACAATAATTCCTAAATTGTAACATTCTCGCTAGCCCATTGCATGATTTGGAACGAAATCCTCGACCTTCAAGCAATCGAGCAAGCTCTTTCGGCCGAAAGGAGGTGCTGCTCTTTCAGGGGGACTGCAGCTGGCACTTGAATCCGATGAGTTCATACCTCTAGGTGGGGACCGAGAGCGTCGAAAGACGCGGTCGAGCAGAACCCTGAGGAGGACGGAAATGGATGGAGCGATCATCACGCGTCGTCATTTCTTCCGCGGGTTGGTTGGTGCCACCACATTCGCCTTCATCGGTTCGTTGCTTTCGGCATGCGGGAGCAACCAAGCACCAACCCGGACTACTGTGCCTTCGACGTCGACGGTCACGCCCGCAACAGGAGCGTCACCCAGTCCGACAGCAGCACCGTCCCCGCCCCCCGCTGCAGCGCCGACAGCCGTCCCCACCATCAGCCGAACTCGCAAACTCACAATGCGCGTGGCTCTCGCCACTGAAGAAGCTGGCAACTTCATCGCCGTCGAGAAGGGGTTCTTTAAAGACGTCGGGCTCGACGTCGAACTCGTGACGACGCAAGGCACACCCGGTGAGGTGATTCCACTCGTCGCAGTGGGGCAATTGGACCTGTTCAGCGGCGCAATTCAGGCAGCACTGGTCAATGCACGAACTCAAGGTGTCGAAGTCACGATCGTAGCCGGTGAGGGAGCATTGCGTCGCGGGAATGTCTTTCACGCCTACGCGGTTACGAAGCAACTTTACGATCAAGGAGTGCGTTCGGTACCAGACCTCCGTGGACGAACGCTCGCGATGCCCAGCGACGCAGGCATCGATCTCCTCGAACTCAAGAAGGTTCTGGAATCAGGCGGTCTCACGCTGGACGACGTGAAACTGCAGTTGATCCGCCTACCGGATATGCCGACCGCCCTTCAGAACGGAGCCGTAGAGGCGGCAGAATTGGTTAAGCCGTACGCAACGATCGCCACGAAGCAGCTCGGGGCAGCTGTCCCTGTCGTTGCCGGTGACACCATCGTCGACATCGTTGGAGACAATTTCCCGATTTCCGTGATCGTGGTCGGTCCTCCGATGCTGAAGGATCCGGCACTTCTGGAGGCGTTCCTCGTCGGTTATCTGCGAGGTGCTCGCTATTATCTGCAAGCATTGCAGGACCCTGCAGCACGCGCCGAAGTGGTAGCCATCTTGAAGAATCGGACCCCGCTCAAGGACGATAAGCTCTACGAGCAGATGACCTGGCCGGGAGTTTCCGCAGACGGGACGTTCGACGTCGCCACGTTGGAAGAAGCACAACAGCTATGGAAGCAGCGGGGAAAGATTCACCAGACTCTTCCCGTCGACCAATTGGTCAACTTTCGATTCGTCACGAACGCTGCCAAGCAGATCTAGACCGCGGCCGGAGGAGGGCCCGCGTCTCGAAATTCGGGCTCTCCCCTCATGCTCTTCAGCCGTAAACAGTTATCCTCGTTTGTGTTACACTGTACACGTCGTGGACGTCATCTTCCTCCAACGCGGTAGTGACCGAAAACGCTCTCGACGATCGATGGGAAGGCACACGAAATGACGGCACCGTTACCGACTCCGAGCCAGCGAGCACGTGAACTCGTTCGTGGAGCGTACGATCTCCATGTCCACTCCGGCCCGGACGTCATGCCACGGTGCATCGACGATATCGCGCTCGCGCAACGATTTCGCGAGGTCGGTCTCGCTGGTTATGTGATCAAGTCTCATTATGTCCCCACTGCCGAGCGAGCCGCCGTCGTTCGCTCGGCCGTCTCGGGTGTCGACGTGCTCGGATCGATCACGCTCAATCGTGCGGTCGGGGGACTGAACCCGCTCGCAGTGGAGATCGCAGCCCGGGAAGGTGCTCGCATCGTCTGGTTGCCAACGGTCGATGCGGCGAACGAACGTCGACACCTTCTCCACGCTGCACCGGCAAGCAAGCTGCCCTATTGGGCACGACTCCAGCGCGAAATGCGCGAGGCGGGGTTCGATGTTCCGCCGGTCGAGGTTGTCGATGACCGAGGCGTTGTCGTACCGGAACTCCGAGCTGTCCTGCGCATCATCGCGCGTCATGACCTGGTTCTCGCAACCGGACACCTCGGTCGTGATGAGATTTTCGCCGTCGTCCATGCCGCACGCGAGGAAGGGGTTCGTCTTATTATCGTGACGCATCCGGATTTTCCCTCCCAGGCACTGCCCATCGAGGACCAGATCGCGCTCGCTGAGTCGGGAGCCTTTCTCGAGCACTGCTTTACCCCATTGTTCAGCGGGAAAGTGCCGTGGGAGACCGCTTTTGCACACATTCGTGCAGTCGGTGTGCACCGGGTCGTTCTCAGCACTGATCTCGGTCAGCCGGATAACCCGCCGGTCGAGGACGGCCTCGCTCTCTTCGCTGATCGCCTGCTGGAAGCAGGGTTCAGCGAGGAGGAGATCCGCATCATGGCAGTTCACAACACCGTGCGGCTCGCTCGAGGGAGGGAAACATGACTGGTGTCCAACGCTTGCTGGTGGTCGGTGCACACGCGGCCGACTTCGTCTGGCGTGCGGGGGGTGTCATCGCGCTGGTTACCGCAAACGGTGGAGAAGCGATCGTTCTCGCACTTTCCTACGGTGAACGCGGGGAGTCGGGTGAGTTGTGGAAGGAGCCAGGCCAAACGGTCGAGCGCGTCAAGGCGATTCGGCACGAGCAAGCAGAGCGTGCGGCCCAGCTACTCGGCGCACGCTTCGTCAGCTTCGATCTCGGTGACTATCCCCTAGAGGTCGATCGCGAGGCGACCGAGCGACTCGCCCAGCTCGTTCGCGACTTCCGCCCCGACGCGATCGTGACGCACACCCCGATCGATCCCTTCAACCCCGATCACCCGGTCGCCAACCAGGTTGTTCAACAAGCACGTCTCCTCTCCTCTGGTGCAGGCGTCGCCAGTGCCTTCGAGACGATCGAGCCGCCACCTTTGTACTACTTCGAGCCGCATCAACCTGAGCTCTGTGGTTTCATCCCGAACGTCTTCGTCGATATCACGCCCGTATTCGAGAAAAAGGTCGCTGCGATGCAGGTCATGGCATCGCAGCAGTACCTCCAGCGCTACTATGCGGAGCTTGCAGAACGTCGGGCCAATCATGCACGGCGCATTTCCGGCGCCAAGGACATCCGCTACGCAGAAGCGTTTCAACGCGTCACACCACTGGTCGTGCGTGCCTTGCTCGGTCACGGTTGAACGTTCGCGGAGGTTCCAAATGACGACAAGTGAGCCGCAGGCGCACGATTCTGCCGTCGCCCAAGCCTGCCGTGAGTTCGCTGAATTGGGTGTGGCGACAGTCTACGAAGCGTCGGGACGGCAGGGTCTCATCGATGTTCCCTTGATTCCCATCCTCCCAGGTCGACGTGTTGCTGGACCGGCACTGACCGTTCTCTGCGGCCAGGGCGATAATCTCATGGTTCACGCTGTGATGGAGCATGTCTTTCCCGGCTCGGTGCTCGTGATTACGATGCCGGAACCCGAACCGGTCGCACTCGTTGGAGAACTTCTGGCGATTCAGGCCCACGTCCGCGGAGCAGCGGCCCTGTTGGTCGATGCCGCGGTCCGCGATCTCGAGGAACTGCGTGCGATGGAGCTTCCGGTGTGGACACGCTTCGTGCGCGTGCGCGGTGCAACCAAGGAGAAGATCGGCAAAATCGATGTCCCGGTCGTCGTCGGGGGAACGCGCATCGAACCCCGCGACATCGTCGTGCTCGATGAAGATGGGGCCGTTGTCGTTTCCCATGACCGCGTCGCGAGCGTTCTCGATGCAGCTCGTGCTCGCGCCGAGCGTGAAGCACGGATGCGTGAACGGCTCCGCGCGGGAGAGCTGAGCTTTGATCTGCACGGCTTGCGTTCGCTCGTAGAGGATCGACGGTGAGGTCAGGGAATCGGTCAGTACGGTGGAGGTACGGTGATGGATGAGGTGACGCTTTACATCGGAGAGCCGAGCTGCGACATGGCGCATCTCGCTCACCTGGAGCTCTTGACGCCGGCACTCGAGGAAAGCGAGCGCTTCTTCGTGGAGTATCTCGGCATGACGGTGAGCGAACGGCGGGGAAACTCCGTCTACCTGCGGGGATGGGATGACTACGCTCACCATACGCTCAAGCTCACCGCTGCTCCGGTACCCGGGATGGAGCACTTTGCCTACCGAGTGAGTTCGCCGCAGGCGCTCCAGCGTCGCGTCACCATGCTCGAGCGATCGGGGCTCGGTTTGGGGTGGATCGAGGGCGACGCCGGCCACGGCCCAGCCTATCGTTTTCGCACACCTGACGGGCATGTCGGCGAACTCGTGTGGGAAGTGGAATGGTATCAACCAACAGCGGAAACGAAACCAGCGCTCAAGAATCAAGCGTCCCGTTTTCCAGCACGCGGCTGCAATGTGCGACGCCTCGACCACATCAACGTCTTCGCAGCTGATGTGCGAACCACACGACGCTTCCTGCAGGAAAACCTGGGACTCAAGCTCACCGAATGCATCATCTTCGACGACGGGACAGAGAAAGGAGCATGGGTCACAGCGAACAACAAGGGTTACGAGATCGCGATCACCGAAGATCAGACCGGTGCTCGCGGTCGGTTCCATCACGTCTGCTATGCCGTCGATACGCGCGAGGAAGTGCTCCGCGCCGCGGACATCGCGATCGAGTTCGGCTACCGCATCGAATACGGCCCGCACAAGCACGCTGTCCAGCAGACCGTTTTCCTGTACGTAATCGAACCGGGTGGGCATCGGATCGAGATTGGCTGCCCAGGCGCTCGTCTCGTGCTCGCGCCTGACTGGAAGCCGATCGTCTGGACCGAAGCGGAGCGCAAGCGTGGGCAAGCTTGGGGGCTTCCCACGGTCGCGACGTTCCATACCTATGGCACTCCACCGGTCGAGGTCCCACGCTGAAGAGTCCCTCAAAATCGATCAGCCTGCGGAGGGTGAACCGCAGCTTCTCCCTCCGCACGTCTTCTCTTCGACAAGCACTTCTGAAGCCTCGTTCGACGCTTTACGGTTCTTGCACAGAACACCGCTAACCGTCTTCCGATCGACGGTATTCCTCCGCTGGACACGCTATCATCATTTCAGCTCAGGCATCGATCGATGCAAGGCCTCAGGGAAGGAGATTCTTCGACTTACTGGTGAACATCATCATGTGTCGCAGAGCGTCCAGCGATCGCAGCGGAGCCGGAATCCTTTCGATGCGTCTCA
>DAOTYK010000317.1:0-18693 GCA_034434855.1 Thermomicrobium sp. | reverse complement strand
CGCGCCCGGCCTCGCTGGCCAACGACTCGTGCCAGTTCGCGATGACGGAGAAGCTCGAGCACGCGTTCGACGAACGCGTCCTCGTCGAGCGGATCGACGAGGAAGCCTCCTTCTCCGTCTGCCATTTGCAGCGCGATCCCGCCGCTACGGCCAGCGACCACTGGAGTTTCTTTCCACATCGCTTCGCTGACGACCAGTCCAAATCCCTCACGAATCGACTTTTGTACCACGACCCAGGCCGAGTGCTGGAAAGCATTGACTTCGACATAACTGATGCCGGTCACATTCGTTCCGACCAGAATGTCCGGGTCCTTCTCCGCTTCTTCGCGGATTCGATCGTACAAGCGCCAACCTTCGGGATCGTCGAGCGCCATGGACCCGAGGAGCGCCAGTTGGACTCCCGGCATTGCATCGCGCACACGCCGGAACACCCGAATCACCCCGAACGGATCCTTCCAAGGATCGAAGCGGGAAACCTGAACGACCAACGGTCGAGACGGCACGACGCCGTACCAATCCAAGATGCGCCGCCGCAGCGTGGCTGGCAGTGGAAGGTTTTTCGGACTCAGCGGATCGATTCCAGGCGGGAAAATGTCGACCGTACGGTCCCGAAGGGCCGGCAAGACGAACTCGCGCATCGTGAAGACGTACCCGTCGTAGCCTTCCAGCCATGGCAGCAGAAACGTCTCTGCGGCCGGATACGGCTGTGATGTGTCGATATGGCACCGCCAAATCCACCGCGTGGCCGCCGTGGGGGCGAATGCTCGCAGCGCTGCTGGCTGTGGATCATGGACGACGATCACATCGTATTCAGCTGAAAGCCCAGCCGCATTCGCACGGTTGTTGACGAGATACACCTCTTCCGCATCGGCAGAAGCCACGAACGGGGCTCCTTGCAGGCCATTATGGAGTGCTTTCGTAACCTCGAAAAACCGGCTGTCGCCCGCGATGACGAACCAGTCGACCGACAGTCCGAGTGCGATTTCCAACGCGACACTCGAACGCAACAATTCCGAGACACCACCGCCGTACGGTGTCGCGTTGATGTGTGCCACCCGAAGCCCACGCAATCGATTACCGAGACGGACGAGTTCATCGATCTGCTCGGACGGTGCAACCTCCCGATATGACTCGATCGTGACCGGAGCGAGCCGGACACGGTGCAGCATCGCTCAAAGCCCTTCACGCGAACGGACTCGCCGTTCTGCTTCGCTCTGCAGCTGGGCCAGTCGCTCACTCAGCCGTACCGGATACCGTTCCACCGGCTGCAGCGAGCGCATCCATTCCGGAAACCGCTGCATCTCCTCCCGATGGTGAGCCCGCGATTGCTCGAGGGTGGGCATTTCGACGATCTCACCCTTTCGCATCACCGGACGTAACAACGGTATCCAGTCGGGACCTGGGGCTGGTTCGTCACGCAGCGCGATCAGGTCTTCGACATAATGACCATCCCCGTCCACGCGACGCCAGACCTGCTTGGCACCGACCAGCGTTCGCTTACCGGTACTCAACTTGAGCACTGGCTGCCCTTCGTATTCGACCAGCTTGTAGGCCATGTCAGCAAGAGGGGCATCCGCAGACGTCCCCAACCGGGAGCCTACCCCATAGCCATCGATCGGAGCCCTCTTCGCTTCCAGTTCAGCGATCTCGTACTCGTCGAGTCCCCCACTGGCGAAAATCTGGATATTCCGGAATCCCGCACGATCGAGAATCTCGCGAACCGCGCGACTCAGTGCAGCGAGATCTCCACTGTCCAAACGGACAGCTCGGACACGGCGTCCCTCCTGAGCGAGTTCGCGTGCGACGATGATGGCATGTTCGGCTCCGCGCAATGTGTCGTATGTATCGATGAGAAGTATCGGATCACCAGGATACGTGCGGGCAAAAGCCCGGAACGCATCCAGTTCGGACGGGAACGACTCGATGTACGAGTGAGCGACTGTGCCGCTGACCGGGATGCCATAACGTTCACCAGCTAAGACATTGCTCGTTGCAGCAAACCCAGCGAGATAGGCTGCTCGCGCCGCTGTCAATCCAGCATCCAGGCTCGGTGTTCGTCGCAAGCCAAAATCGACCAGCATTTTGCCGGGAGCAACGAGAACACAGCGAGCAGCTTTTGTTGCGACGAGCGTCGCATAGTGAATGGAATTTAACACCAGCGTCTCGATGATTTGCGCTTGATCGATCGGCGCCTCGACCTCCAGGATCGGCTCGTCAGGGAAGACGACCGTTCCCTCCTGCACTGCCCAGATGTCGCCCCGAAAACGAAAGTGCACGAGCGAGTCGACGAAGCTGCGCTGCAAAACCGGAAGCGTCGCCAAGAAGCGGAGCGCCTCCTCCTCGAAACGAAGCTCGACGAGCCGCTCCAATAATTCGGTGATTCCGGCAACCACGAGGAAGTGACGGTTCTCAGGAAACTTGCGCACGAAAAGGCTGAACACCGCACGGCCAGCATGACCGAGCGCATGATAGCTCGACGCCATGGTCAATTCATAGAGATCAGTCGAAAGTGCGACTTCGAGGCGCGTCGGATTCATCTTGCCCCCGATCGCACAGCGAGCCTACGCTTCCAGGTCCAGCCGGCGCTCGCGGAGAAGATCGGCCAGGAACTGGCGACTAGCCTCGACGATCCGTGGCACCCGCTCGACTGGCACCCCTTCAGCGAGCGCGATTTGCTCGTCCGACCAGCCGTCGACCTTCAAGAGGAAGATCTCGCGCCAGCTTTCGGGCAGGCGCTCCAGTGCCTCGTCCAGAATCTGTTGCGTTTCCTCCGCCAGTACAACCTCTTCGGGAATGTCAGCAGTCGGATCAGCTAAAACATCGATGAGGCGAACAACTTGGTCGGGCCATTCATCCCCCTGATATCCGACCGGCTCTTCGAGTGATCGCTCGTGCTCGAGCCGGCGTCGTTCCTGCTCGACGAGTTGGCGCACCACCCGGCGAGCCGTTCGCCGAAGCCATCGGTAGAGTCCGCGGTCAGGCGCCTCACGCCAATGCTGGATCGCTCGGAGGAGCACCGCGTCGGTCACGTCCTGTTCATCGAGGACACCCGACGGAACGACTCCGAAAGCCACGAAGCGGCCGATTTCTCGCCGCACAAAACGCCGCAATGGCCGGTACTGTTCGGCGAGTTGGTGAGCCAGCCATTCGCGCCGCGACACACTTTCCAGTCCGCGATCCTGCTGCGCGATGGTCTCGAGATGCGCTCGTAGCCGAGCGAGCAGTCGATGTCGTTCCGTGTCCATCGATCCTGCAGTACTCATCCCTCACGCTCCGGCGTCGATTCTTCACTGGCACTTTCTTCTTCGACTGGTGCGATCGGCGGCCGTGCCAAGCCTGGGTGAATACGCGCTCGGCGGATGAAGGGCTCATTCCGCCACTTGGCCAGCTGGCGATCCAGCTCATCGTACAGATCATCAAAAGCATCCCGCAGGGCCTGTGCCGGATTTTGCCCCTCTCCCTTCGCCACGATGTCTGGCCCTGGAATCCGAAGATGCAGCTTCGCAATGTAGGTATCGCTCCGCTGCAGGTGCTCGACCGTGATATCGAGCAACTTGAGGTCGTCCTCTAGGTCAGCGAGCTTCTTCTCCAAGACCCGTATTTCCCGCTCGACGATATGGTTCACCTTCTCCTGACTCACTCCGAGATCGTGATAACGGATGCGCATCGACTGTCCCTCCCGTGTCACTCCCCACCACGAACGGGGCATGCATCGTGCCACACAGCATACCTGATCGCCGCATCGACTTGCCCATCTCCACGTGCCATCCGCTTTGCGGTATCCTATGAACGGTCTCAGCTGGTTGGCAGCCAGTGCAGAGGGAGGGAAGGTGCCATGAGTATTACAGCATGGAATCCCTGGCGCGAACTGGAGACGATGCGCGAACGGGTCGACCGCCTGTTCAGTGAACTCGCTCGCTGGCGCGGGGGCGAAGAACTCGGTATTCCCATCGATTTGCAGGAGACCGACGACGCACTCATCCTGCGGGCCTCGCTCCCCGGTTTTCGCCCGGAAGATATCTCCGTGGAAATCCGGCAAGGCGTCCTGACTATTCGAGCGGAAACGAAGGAAGAGCGGGAAGAGACAAAGGGAACCTGGCACATCCGCGAACGACGCGTCGGTAGCGCCTATCGGGCAATCACGCTCCCGGTTCCAGTTCGGGAAGACGAAGCACAGGCTACCTATCAACATGGCGTACTCGAAATCCGGATCCCGAAGGCGGAGGCAGCCGAACGACGCCGTATCCCTGTCCAGGTTCGTTCCTGACGCTTCCTTGCCAGGGCGACCCCGCTCCTACGATCCACGCGGGGTCGCCTGTTTCTCCGTTCGGTTCAATAGCGAGTTCGGTCTTCAGGAATCAAATCTTCACCGACGCAGCTCAAACAGTGACCGAGAACCTGGAGGACCTGACCCCGCGGTGCACCTTCGCGATAGACCGTCACACCCTTGCAACCCAACTCATGCGCGAGCAGGAATGCTCGGCGGACATCATCGCGTGTTGCCTCGTACCGGAGGTTGATCGTCTTGCTGACCGCGTTCTCGACGTGGCGCTGCACCGCAGCTTGCACCTTGATATGCTCCTCCGGGCTGATTTCGGTCGCGACACGGAAAAGTCGCCGGAGCTCCTCCGGCAAATCGGTCCGATGACCGATCCGTCCAGTGACTTCGATCTCGTGGATCAGTCCTGGATCGTACTTCCCGATCCGACTCAGCTCGCGCAGGAGGAGAGGATGCGGCTCGACAATGCCCACGAACTCGCCGACATGGCGGTACGCCAGCGCATACAGTGGCTCGATCCCGCTACTGCATCCAGCGATGATGCTGATGCTTCCCGTCGGCGCGACAGTCGTGACGGTAGCATTGCGTCTTGGTGGTTCCCCACGAGCAGCATAGCGACTGATCGGAAAATTCGGAAACGATCCCCGCTCCTCAGCCAATTGACGACTCGCCTCGACAGCGGCAGCCTGCACCAAACCCATGACTCGCTCAGCTACCGCAACTGATTCGTCCGACCCATACGGAATTCGGAGTGCCAACAGAAGGTCAGCGAACCCCATGATGCCGAGTCCCACTTTTCGATTCGCCCGACAGATCGTCTCGATTTCCACCTTCGGGTAACGGGATACCTCCACCATATTGTCCAGGAAGCGAAGAGCCAAACGAGCTGACTCCTGCAGACCTGCTTCGTCGAGAAAAGCTCGATCGCCGCGTTCCACAATAAACGCGCGCAAATTCAAGGACCCGAGAACGCACGCCTCCCATGGATGCAAGGGTACTTCTCCGCAGGGGTTGGTCGCCTCGAGCGGTCCGAGTGCCGGCACCGCGTTATCGTGCTGGATTCGGTCGTAAAAGAGCAGACCAGGATCACCGACCTCCCATGCCGCGTCGACCATGGCATCGAACAACTCACCAGCGTTCGCTTGCGCGAAGGGAAGTCCAGTTCGGGGATTGATCAAAGCGATCTCGCGTCGCTCCACAGCTGCCCGCAGAAAGTCATCGGTGACCAGAACGGAAAAATTGAAGCGCGAGAAGAGAGCGGGATTCCGCTTGGCATCGATGAACTCGCGCACGTCAGGGTGGTCACAGCGCAAGACAGCCATGTTCGCGCCACCACGAACACTTTCGGTCGCGATGACGTCGCTCGCAACATCGAAAATACGAATGAAGGAAACCGCCCCCGACGACGGGCGGCGAGTCGACCGGACGAGGTCTCCACGCGGTCGAAGATGAGAAAAGGAAAATCCTGTCCCGCCACCGGTCTGCTGAATCTTTGCAGCATCCCGCACCGCCCCGAAGATTCCATCCAAGGAATCAGGAACTGGTATGACGAAACAGGCGAAGAGTTGCCCGAGCTCCGTTCCCGCGTTGATCAGTGCTGGAGTATTGGGAAGAAAGCGCAGTGTCGTCATGAGTTCATAGAACTTTTCGGCGATTTCCGCACTGCGGGGCCCTCGCGGAAAAGCATCCTCCGCAGCGGCGACGGCTCGTGCGACGCGCCAAAAGAGCTCTTCCTCGGTCTCGACGATCCGGCCCTGTTCGTCCCGACGGAGATAGCGGAGGCGGAGCAACGATCGAGCAGAATCGCTCAACTCCAGCGGCATCAGCTCTCCTCCCTACTGCATGTCGCTCGTATCATGCCACCAGGGGTTCATGGACCCCAAGCACCTTTCACCGAGCTCGGTGTTCCGTGCTGTCTGCCAGGACAGGTTGTCATGCCGCCCGACAGCTGATGGTGACAAAGTGACCAGAATCGAAGCGATCCGAAGGAAAGGGGATCCTATGAAGGTAACCGTACTAGGGGGCAGTGCCGCTGCCCCCAATCCGGGACAAGGTTGCAGCGGATATCTTCTCGAATGCGAAAGAAGGAGCCTGCTCGTCGATTGCGGTCCCGGAATCTTGCCGTCATTGCTCCGCTACCGACGCTTGGACAATCTCGATGCAATCGTGCTTTCACACCTCCATCAGGATCACGTATTGGACGTCGTTCCGATGCGGTACGCGCTGAAATACGCACCCGCTTTGCACCGGCGCCGCATCCCGCTCTGGGTACCACCGGGAGGGTCGCTCTTTCTCCAACGCCTGGCCCAAGTTCTGGCGCTCGGCAGCGAAGCTGCTGATTCCTTCTTCGCCGAAACGTTCGAGATCGCTGAATTCGATCCGCAGTCCGTGCTCGAAATCCTCGGCTGGGAAATCCGTTTCCACCCGACCCGGCACTGGATCCCGTGTTGGGCTTTTCGCATCACGTGCGCCCACGCAACGATCGTCTACACAGCCGATACCGGATGGGACGACACGCTCCCATCGTTTGCCCACGGTGCTGACTTGCTCATCGCCGAAGCGACCTTGCCAGTCGAGAGCGATCCCAACGCACGAAGCGGTCACCTGACCGTCTCAGATGCAGCAATGCTTGCAGCGCTTGCCGATGTGCGCTTGCTCCTTTTGACACACTATTGGGAACCGTTCGATGAAGGCACCACTCAGGCGCTCGTACATCGATCGTTTTCTGGTTCGGTACTGATCGCTCGAACAGGTTTGATCGTCGATCTCGGGCCGAAAGGAGAGATTCAGTGACGGCACCGCGCTCCGTGCCCGGTTTCTCTCTCGGTCACTGGACGCATCCCTCGGGACGGACCGGTTGTACGGTGATCCTCGCCGAGCGTCCAGCGCTCGCTGCTTGCGATGTTCGGGGTGGTGCGCCAGGAACACGCGAAACCGAACTCATGAGGCCCGGTAGCCTCGTCCGCCACGTCGATGCGATCTTGCTGACAGGCGGAAGCGCATTTGGGCTGGCGGCTGCCGAGGGCGTCGTCCAGTGGCTACACGAGCACGGTCGCGGCTTTCCGACCGAGGTCACACCCGTGCCGATCGTTGCGGCTGCCGTCCTCTACGACCTGACGGGCCCAGAAGTAGTCTTTCCCGATGCGAGCGCTGGTTACGCAGCGTGTGCTGCTGCGATTCCGGAAGGCTGGTACTCGGGACGCGTGGGAGCAGGTGCCGGAGCGACCGTGGGGAAGTTGCTCGGCCGTGCCCATGCCAGCCCCACCGGACTCGGGAGTGCACTCCTCCGAGTCGGAGCGCACGTCATCGGTGCCTTGGCCGCAGTCAACGCCATCGGTGAGATCGTCGATCCGGCGTCTGGAGTAACCCGTGCCGGTATCCGCAGTCAGCACGGTTCCTGGCTCGAGAGTCGCGCGGTGATCCTATCCGGTCATTCACCGGCCTCGGGGCTCGACACGAACACGACACTCGTCGTCGTTGCCACGGACCATCCGGTCGACCATCACGCCCTTTTCCGCATGACTGTCGCCGCCCATGATGCGATCGCTCGCACCATTCGACCTGCACACACGATCTTCGATGGTGATACGGTTTTCGCACTCGCGAGTACGGAGACGAACAAAATGGATCCAGCTGAAGTCCTGCGCATTTGCGCGGCGACCGAAATTGTTGTCGAACAGGCGATTCTGGCCAGTATCCCGCAATGATGGAGCGACCGGTCTCTCAGACGGCACCGGGTGCTAGACTAGCAGAGGTACCGAAGGGTGACCCGGAGCAGCATTCCGATGGAGATTCTCGTTTCGACAGGATCACTGCCGTGGCTCCCCCTCTCCGCGCGTTTGCAACTGATTCGCGAGGCGGGTGCTGACGGTGCCGAACTGCTTCTCCAGCGTCGTCCTCGCGAGCGAGAGGCAGATACGATTCGGGAAATCAGCCGAGAGAGCGGTCTGCCGGTTCGTTCCCTCCACTCGCTGCTTCGCTTGCGCTCCGTATCACCCGATATCCAAGCAGCGGATCTCGAGAGTTCGGCCCGGCTCGCTGCCGAACTCCCTCGGTGCTCGATCCTCGTCGTTCATCCGCCGATCAGCGCAGAACGCGAACCCTGGACGACGGTCATGAGGAGAATCGAGCGTTCACGCCCAGAGCATCTTCGGATCGGGTTGGAAACCCCAGGACAGCATCGGCAGGACCAACGACCTGCTCCGTTCGACAATTTGGAGTTTCTCGTGCGCTACGCCGAGGAATGGGATCTTGGCATTGTGTTCGATACTGCACACGCGGCGAGCCTCGGATGGGATGTGCAAGCAGCCCTCGCAGTCTGCATGCCTCGAGTCGTCAACGTCCACCTGAGCGATGCCAGTGATCGCGACTGGCGGATCGGTTTCCTCAACTCGATCGTCCGCGACCACCGCTGTCCGGGAGACGGCACCCTGCCCCTGCGTCAGCTTCTCCAATTTCTCCGCGACCAGGAATACCGCGGGTTCGTCACGCTGGAGCTGAGTCCGCTCGCGCTTTTCTCGCTTCGTCGCAGCTCGATCGTTCGTGTGCTCCAGAAAGCGATCGCCTTCGTCTGCGACGCCATCGGAGAGCCGGCACCTGGCCGATCATCACCCGGAAGCGATCCACCAACGAGAAGACGCTGAGGTTGCTCACCCCAGCGTTTCCCATCCCCGACAGCGACGAGGCGCTTTTCCAGTCGTCTATCGCTTCGTATACTGCGGTGCCTTGCGCGCCCGCTTGAGTCCCGGCTTCATCCGCTCCTTGACGCGCGGATCGCGCGTGAGCAACCCAGCACGCTTCAGGACAGGCCGCAACTCGGGATTGAAGCGGAGAAGCGCTCGCGCAACGCCGTGACGCACGGCACCGGCTTGCCCGGAGATCCCTCCCCCAACGACCCGCGCACGAATGTCGAAGTGGTCCTGCAATCCCGTCAGTCGCAGAGGCTCGGTGATCATCGCGTGATAAAGCAGGCGGTTTCCGAAGTACTGGGAAGCCGGTCGACCGTTGATGAGAATTTGTCCACTGCCAGGATAAAGACGAACCCGCGCTACAGCAGTCTTTCGTCGACCGAGCCCGTAGTAATATTGTGGTTTGGCACTCGTCGGCTGCGATGCGCGCGCCGTTTCGACCACGATTCTCACGCTCCTCTCGTCGTCCTATCAACCCTCCAAATGGAGGATTTCCGGCTTTTGTGCCCCGTGCGGATGATTGGGTCCCGCGTACACCTTGAGTTTACGGAAAAGCTGACGCCCCATCGGTCCCTTCGGCAACATGCGCCGTACCGCGAGCTCGATCGGCCGTGTCGGATGCTTCGCGATCATGTCTCGGAAGCTGATCAACTTGAGCCCACCCGGATACTGCGAATGTCGCCAGTAGACTTTGTCGCGCTCCTTCGTTCCCGCCAGACGCACCTTTTCCGCATTGATGACGATCACGAAGTCCCCCACGTCGGCGTGGGGTGTGTACTGTGGCTTGTGCTTGCCGCGGAGAATCGCCGCGATTTGGCTAGCCAGGCGACCGAGTCGCTTCCCTTCCGCGTCGACAACCCACCACTTCCGCTCGACTTCTCCCGGTTTGGCCATATAGGTTCGCTGCAGGTACCGTCGCTTCTTCGCTTTTACCGCCATCGTTCATCCCTCGCTCTCGGAGGCATCACCCACGAATCTCTCCGTCTCCACACGAAGCGGTCGTGACCAGCGCGATGTCGTCCGGATAGCGAACTCGCCACAGGACCAGGCCGCTCGGCGGCGCGGGCGGTGGTGCTGCTCGCCGATCGCAGCGCTCAAGCAGCTCGGCGATCCAACTCGGCTCCGCCGCACCGGTCCCCACCCGCACCAATGCTGAGACCATCGTACGCACCATCTGAGGTAAGAAACCATTGGCACGGACTCGAAACTCGACAAGCCGCGCGCTCGTACCGACTGGCTCGACGACCGGACTGAGCAGATGCCATTCTGCCATGGTGATTGTCCGGATGCGAGGAGTCGTCGCTTTGGGTCCTCCGAGGCCGTGCCCGGCAAACGAGCGAAAGTCATGCCTTCCCAGAAAAAACCGAGCCGCTTCCTGCATCGCACCAACGTCGAGTAGCCCAGCAAATCGCCAGACGAAGCGCCGCAGGAAAAGCGGCGGTTGTTCTCCTTGCCAGATACGGTAACGATACTCGCGGTCGACCGCCCAGCGTCGCGCGTGGAAACCGACCGGCGTGCGAGCCACCCGGTAAACCACCACATCCTCCGGCAACCATGCTTGGAGCGCTCGCGCCAGTGTCGCCTCGTCATGGCGCCAGAGCAGATCGAAGCTCGCCACTTGGCCAACCGCATGTACACCCGCATCCGTGCGACCAGCCAAGGCGACGCGAACCGGCTCACCAGCCAGCCGCGCCAGGGCCTCCTCCAAGACACCCTGTACGGTGCGCAGCCCCGGCTGACGCTGGGAACCGCTGAACGCAGTACCCTCGTACCCGAAATCGAGCCGATAGCGTTGCAGCACCATACAGCGGTCATCGCGTGCATCAGGCGACGAACTCGATCAGCGCCAACGGGGCGCCGTCACCCCGTCGTTGACCGATCCGGTAGATGCGTGTGTATCCACCCGGTTGTCCGACGAACCGTGGCGCGATGACGTCGAAGAGTTTCGCCACGGCACGCTGGTCACCCAGCTGCGCCCACGCGAGCCGGCGATGGTGATCGGTATCCTCACGAGCCAGCGTCACCAGTCGCTCGACGATCGGTTGGATCGTCTTGGCCTTGGCCAACGTCGTCGTCATCCGTTCATGAAGGATCAGGGATACCGCCAGATTCCGGAAAAGGTTTTTCCGCGGATTGGTTCGGCGTCCGAACTTCCGCCCTGCTTTCCGATGACGCACGCTCAGTCCTCCTCACCTTCTCCAGCACCGACCCCGACCTCGGGGACCGCACCGGAGAAAAGCGGCCCCTCGGTGTAGCCGTTCTCCTGCAAGCGTTCCCGGAGTTCCTGAAGCGCACGCGGACCGAAGTTCCTGATTCCCAGGAGCTGGTCGGGTCGCATCGCGAGGACTTGGCCTACCCGCTCGATGCCTCGCGCACGAAGAGCATTGAGGACGCGTTGGGATAGCCCGATCTCCGAAAGGAGCCGCGTATCGTCCACGTGCGCGACGCTCCATTCCTCCGCAGGCTCCTCGGCGCCCTCGCTTTCGAACTCAGCGATCCATCGTGCATGCTGGACGAGAATGCGGGCAGCCTCCACCAGCGCTTTGGCTGGCTCGACTGTTCCGTCGGTGACGATCTCCAGGATCAGCCGGTCGTAATCCGTCGCGCCTCCGACCCGCGTGTGCTCCACGACGTAGTTCACCTTGAGGATGGGCGTGAAGATGGCATCGATCGGTATCTCACCGATCGAGCGAATCTCCTGCGCCTCTGCCGGCAGGTAGCCTCGGCCACGCCCGATCCAGAGATCCATCTCCAGACGCGCCTGATCGTTGTCGAGATTGGCGATGACATGATCAGGATTCACCACCTCGACCTCGGCCGGCCAGTCCACATCACCTGCTCGCACGACACCCTCACCCTGGGCGAAGAGGGTCGCGCGTGTCTCGCGGAACTCGGTAACCGCACGCAGGCGCACACCCTTGAGATTGAGCACGATCTCCGTGACGTCCTCCCGGACCCCTTCGATCGTCGAAAATTCATGCCACACGCCTGCGATTCGGATACGTGTAATCGCCGCCCCCGGCAAGGACCGCAACAGAATGCGCCGGAGCGCATTGCCGAGCGTCGTCCCATAACCGGGTTCCAACGGCTCGACGACGAACCGCCCGTAGGTCGGTCCGGCATGGGTCTGAATGACTCGCGGTCGCGCAAAGTCGAGCACGAATCTCGCCTCCCCGAGCGTCCGTTTTCTCTAACGTTCAACGCCGGCTGTAGTATTCGACGACGAGCTGCGTGTTCACCGGCGGGATTTCGATTTCGTCCCGCGTCGGGAGACGAAGCACGCGGCCACTCATCGTCTCCAAGTCACGGCTCAGCCACGCTGGTACAGCCTTATTCTTGGCCGTCTCCTCCAGTACCTTGAAGTACTCGCGGCGTCGACTCTCCGGGCGTACCGCGATGATATCGCCGGGTCGCACCTGGTAGGAGGGAATGTCCGTCTTCCGCCCATTGACGAGGAAATGCCCGTGGCGAACGAGCTGGCGGGCCTGGCGGCGCGAGTCCGCAAATCCCAGCCGGTACACCACATTGTCGAGCCGCGATTCGAGGATCTGCAGCAGGTTGTCACCCGTCAACCCCGGGCGACGCTCCGCTTCGTCGAAGTGCCGCCGGAATTGCCGCTCTAAAATACCGTAGATTCTCTTCAGTTTCTGTTTCTCGCGCAGCTGCAACGCAAACTCCGATGGTCGGCGCGCTGCTCGCTGCACTGGTCCATGCTGCCCCGGTGGATAGTTTTTATTGGGGTGACGCTTGACGATCGGGCACTTGGGCCCGAAACAACGCTCACCTTTGAGATAGAGCTTGACTCCCTCCCGCCGGCACAGGCGACATACTGGTCCGATGTATCGCCCCATCGATCCTCCTTCGTTGCACGATCTTCGCACTACGTGCGTCGTCGCTTGGGTGGCCGGCACCCGTTATGGGGAACCGGCGTGATGTCGGTAATGGACATGACTTGCAGCCCTGCGGCAGCGAGCGCTCGGATCGCCATTTCTCGTCCCGCACCGGCTCCCTTGACGTACACGTCGATTTGCCGCATGCCGTGTTCCATCGCTTTGCGCGCTGCATTCTCAGCGGCCACTTGGGCGGCATACGGCGTGCTCTTGCGCGTCCCCTTGAAGCCACTCGATCCAGCGCTCGACCACGCGATGACATTCCCATTGGGATCCGTCATGGTGACGATTGTGTTATTGAAGGTGGCATGGATATATGCACGACCGCGCGGTATGTTCTTGCGTTCGCGCCGTCGCAGTCGAGCTCCACCACCGCGTGCCGCGCCTCGTCGCCGATCAGCCATCGCTCGCTGGCCCCTTTCCGAACCTGCCGCTCACGATCCAGCCTGCTTACCCTTCTTCTTCACACCGATCCGCGGCCGTGGCCCCTTCCGCGTGCGCGCGTTCGTGCGCGTCCGCTGGCCACGCACCGGAAGTCCCATGCGATGGCGAAGACCACGATAACAACCGATATCGATCAACCGCTTGATGTTCATGGCGACCTGACGACGGAGGTCCCCCTCGACGACCATCTCCTTCTCGATGATGTCGCGGAGGCGCTGCACTTCGTCATCCGTGAGATCACGCACCTTGGTCCAGGGATCGATGCCCGTGCGCTCCAAAATCTTCCGCGCTGTCGTCCAACCGATGCCATAAATGAGGGTCAAGGCGTACTCAATCCGCTTGTCACGCGGCAGATCGACACCAGCGATGCGCGCCATCGCTCCCCCCTTATCCTTGTCGCTGCTTGTGCTTGGGGTTCTCGCAGATCACCCGCACGATGCCATGCCGTCGGATGATCCGGCACTTCGCACAGCGCCGCTTGACCGATGCTGAGACCTTCATGCCACCACCATCTCCCTTCTCACAAGCGTTCTTCCTCGCGGGTCGGTCCCCGAAGCCGATAGGTGATCCGCCCCCGCGTCAAGTCGTACGGCGAAAGCTCGACACGGACCCGGTCACCCGGCAGAATACGGATGAAATGCATCCGCAGGCGCCCCGATACGTGCGCCAGTACCTCGTAGCCATTGTCCAGTTGCACGCGAAACATCGCGTTCGGCAACGCCTCGGTGACGGTCCCTTCGACTTCGATGACGTCCTTCTTCGGCACAAGACACCCCACTCACGCGCGATCGCTCGCACGCATCACAAACATGAACTATACCACAGCCGATTAAGGCTGCGTGAGAACCATCGGCCCATTGTCACGCACCCAGACTGTATGCTCGAAATGCGCT
This sequence comes from Thermomicrobium sp., assembly GCA_034434855.1. Classification (GTDB taxonomy): domain Bacteria; phylum Chloroflexota; class Chloroflexia; order Thermomicrobiales; family Thermomicrobiaceae; genus Thermomicrobium. The sequence goes on along the minus strand of DAOTYK010000317.1, from coordinate 4,499 downwards.
GCCAGACGACCATCCAACGTCACGACCGTCCAACCGTCCCGTAAGATCCGCGTCTTACCGCACCCGGCAGCGATCATCGGCTCGATCGCGAGCGTCATGCCCGACCGGAGAAGCACACCCTCGCCTGGCTGGCCATCGTTCGGTACCGACGGCTCTTCATGGAGCACTCGTCCAACCCCGTGCCCAGCGTAGCCTTCGATCACAGCGAATCCCGAGCTCCGGATCACTCCGGCAATCGCTGCACCGATGTCACCGATACGCTTACCCGGCCATGCTTGAGCGAATCCGGCCCAGAAAGCTTCTTCGGCGACAGCAACGAGTCGCTCGGCTACCCGGCTTCCTCGCCCCACGACCACGCTGATCGCTGCGTCAGCGCACAACCCGTGCCATTCGACGCCCACGTCGAGCTTCAGGAGATCCCCGTCCCGAAGGACTCGTCGCCCCGGGATCCCATGTAAAACCTGCTCGTTGACTGACGTGCAGATATGCGCTGGAAAACCGCGGTAACCGAGAAACGCGGATCGTCCACCCTCCCGAGCGATCACTGCAGCTGCCAAGCGATCGAGGTCACCCGTCGTCACCCCCGGTCGCACGTGCTCCCGCAGTTCTTCGAGAACGAGGGCGACGATCTGCCCAGCACGTCGCATAGCGTCGATTTCGCGCAGCGACTTCAGGACGATCGGCATGGACTGTGCGCGAGTCGTGATTCCAGCGCAACGAGGAGATCCTGCGTCACCGCATCGATAGGCCGATTCCCATCGATGTCGATGACCAAATCCCGAGCACGGTAATAGTCCAGCAGGGGTGCCGTCTGTTGCTCGTACGTTTCGAGGCGTCGGGCGATGGTTTCCGGCGTATCATCGCTGCGCTGCGTGAGTGCTCCGCCGCAGCGATCGCAAATGCCGGCGACTCGCGGTGGCGAGAAGCGTGCGTGATAGGTTGCTCCACACGTTTGACAGATCAGACGACCACTCAACCGCTCGATGAGCACCTCGCGCGGTACCGCCAAGTGCACCACCGCAGCGATGATATCACCTCGCTCCGTCAAAACCCGATCGAGCGCTTTCGCTTGTGCGAGATTCCGAGGATAACCATCGAGGAGTGCACCGCGAAACTGATCACCCTGCTCCCGCTCGAGTTCATCGAGCCGCGCTAACAACACGCGCAACGTCAATTCATCCGGAACCAGCGCACCGCGGTCATAATAGCTGCGAACTTCGCGTGCCAATTCATCGTCGCGCGTCATCAACTGCCGGAAGAGGTCGCCAGTCGCGACATGCACCAAACGCAAAAGCGGAGCGATACGCGCTGCCTGCGTGCCCTTCCCTGACCCCTGGGGACCGATCAGAATCACGTGACAGCGTCCAGCCACCCGTTCCCCCTACCGGATGAACCCTTCGTAATTGCGCATGAGGAGCTGCGCTTCCAACTGTCGCATCGTATCGATCGCCACACCAACGACGATCAGGAGCGAGGTGGAACTGAGAAAAAGCACCGTCACACCAGTGATCTTGGCAACGATATAGGGAAGAACCGCCACGAGTCCGAGGAACAGCGCGCCGATCAACGTGATGCGCATGAGCACCTTGGTCAAGTATTCATCGGTTGCGCGTCCGGGTCGAATTCCCGGGATGAAAGCACCTTGGCGCTGAAGGGTTTCGGCAATGTTCTGCTGCTGGAATAAGATCATCGTGTAAAAATACGTGAATGCTACGACCATGACGAAGTAAGCGATCTGATAAGGCAGGCTATTCGGATCGAACACGCGTGCGATACCGTTAGCGACATCACGCAACCAGGTAATCTCCGAGGTCGCCAGGAAGTTGGCGATCATCCCCGGCAACAGCAAGATGCTGATGGCGAAAATCAGCGGAATCATGCCAGCGGAGTTGACCTTGAGTGGAATGTAGGTCATGCCTCCACCGTAAACGCGCCCCCGGCGGACCCGTCGCGCATGCTGCACCGGGATACGTCGCTGCCCTTCCGTGATGAGGACGATCCCAACGATGATCAGGAGACCGATCGCCAGGAAGGCGACCGTGCCGATCAAGTTTTCGGACAATGTGCCACCGGTGACGAGGCGAGCGACAGAGCTCGGGAGTTGCGCCACGATACCGCCCAAGATGATGATCGAGACGCCATTGCCGATACCGTTTTCGGTGATCAGCTCACCGAGCCAGACGAGAAACACTGTCCCTGCCGTCAGCGTGAGAAGCAGCGCCAAACTCCGCAGCCAGGTTGCACTGTCGAAGAGCCCGAAATCTCGCAGCACCCCCGCGCTGCTCATCAGAACAGCATGGCCGTACGCCTGGAGGAGCGCCAACGGTACGGTCAGCCAGTGCGTGTACTGGTTGATCTTCGCTCGACCGAGCGCCCCCTCCTTCGAGAGTTCCGTCAAACGCGGGATCACCGGCGTCAAGAGCTGCATCACGATCGAGGCCGTGATGTACGGGTAAACTCCGAGGGCGACGATCGAAAAGTTCGTCAGTGTGCTACCAGAAAAGAGATTGAGCACACCGAGGAACTGGTTCGTCTCCAGCAATTGTCGAAGGGCCTGCTGATCCACACCAGGAACCGGAATGGTCGCCACGAAGCGAAAAATGATCAGAATTCCCAGCGTGAAGAGCAACTTGCGCCGAAGATCAGGGAGCTTGAACGCGCTGACGAGTGCTTCGAGCATCAGCTGATGACCTCCACCGTACCACCAGCGGCAAGAATTTTCTGCCGAGCGCTTTCCGAGAAGGCATGGGCTTGCACGTGAAGCGGACGCGTCACGTCGCCGTCACCGAGAATCTTGACCGGCGCCCCGTTCTCGCGCACGAGGCGAAAAGAGCGCAGGACGTCCGGCGTGATCACCCCGTCATAGGGCAGTTCGTTCAAGCGACCGACGTTAACCACCTCGTACACGATCTTGAATGGATTCTTGAAACCGCGCTTCCGGCCGAGACGCAGGTACAGTGGATTCTGGCCACCTTCGAAACCGGGACGTACCTTGCTGCGCGCCTTTTGTCCCTTGGTTCCTCGACCTGCCGTCTTCCCCTTCCCTGCAGCGATCCCGCGACCGACGCGCGTCTTCGGGCGCCGTGATCCTGGCGCTGGTTTCAGCTCATGCAACTTCATCGCGGTCCTCCGTTTATTCCGAGGAAGCTCCCTCGAGTTCCTCTACACGCACGAGGTGCTGAACTTTTGCGATCATCCCGCGTATGGTGGGTGTATCCCGGTGCTCGACACTCTGGTGCAGCTTGCGCAGTCCGAGCGAGCGCAATGTCTCCCGTTGCTCGCGTCGATAGCCGATTGCGCTCTTGACATACGTAATGCGCAGTAGCTTACTGGCCATCGTTCTCCACCCGCTTCCGTCGACCGCGCAGTACTCGTTCGACCGGGAGTCCGCGGCGCGCCGCAACTTCTTCCGGCGATTCCAATTGGCTGAGCGCCAAGAGCGCAGCCTGAGTCACATTGACGGGGTTGTTGCTCCCGTGCGTCTTGGCGATCAGATCCTTGATCCCTGCCGCCTCCGCGACCGCGCGAACGCCGGCACCCGCGATCACCCCGGTTCCTGGCGCGGCTGGCTTCATCAGTACCCGCGTCGCCTTGAATTTGACTTCCACCTCGTGGGGGATGGTCGTCCGATCGAGTGGCACCTCGATCAGATGCTTTTTGGCATTCTCGACCGCCTTGCGGATCGAGTCGGGAACCTCCGTCGCCTTTCCGATCCCGACTCCGACATGCCCTTGGCCATCTCCGACCACTACGACGCTTCGGAAGTGGAAGCGGCGCCCACCCTGCACCACCTTTGCCACACGGGCGATCTGGATGACACGCTCGCGAAGCTCGCCGAGACGACTCGCATCGATCCGTCGTACTTCTTTCAAAACCGGCATCGTTACCCACGCCCCTCGATCAGAACTGCAATCCGGCAGCACGGGCACCGTCAGCGAGCGCCTTCACGCGCCCATGGTACTTGTAGCCACCACGGTCGAAGACCACCTGAGTGATCCCTTTGGCTCGTGCGCGCTCGCCCACCACTTGCCCAACAATTCGAGCCTCCTCGATTTTGGGGTGCGGATCAGGGAATCGCTCTCGCACCTCTTTCTCGAGTGTCGAAGCAGCGACCAGCGTGTGTCCACACGTATCGTCGATGATCTGTGCGTAGATATGTTTGTTGCTCCGGAAGACGTTGAGGCGCGGCCGCTCGGGGGTGCCGAATACCTTGGCACGAACCCGCAGATGCCGCCTTTTGCGCGGCGATAACCGTCGCTTGAACTGAAAGCGCATCGTTTCCCTCCACCGTGATGCTCGCTACTCGATCCCCGTCCAGCGACGCTTTCGAGTAGCCCACTGAACACCCGAGGCTACTTTTTGCCCTTGGTCTTACCAGTCTTACCTGCCTTGCGTCGGATCACCTCACCCGCGTACCGGATACCTTTACCCTGATAGGGTTCAGGAGGACGAACCCGCCGGATCTGCGCTGCGACCTCGCCGACTAACTGCTTGTCGAT
>DAOTYK010000316.1:0-4094 GCA_034434855.1 Thermomicrobium sp. | reverse complement strand
GAGGGGGTGGAGATGGTGATGCCGGGGGACAACGTGCGGCTGCGGGTGGAGTTGGACAAGCCGGTGGCGCTGGAGGAAGGGTCGCGCTTTGCCATCCGGGAAGGTGGCCGCACGGTCGGCGCCGGCGTCGTCACCAAGATCATCAAGTGAGGGGTGGTCGGCGATGTCCCGGAGACCGACCCAGCGTATTCGTATCCGACTGAAATCGCACGATCACCGGATTCTGGACCAGTCAGCACGGCAGATCGTGGAGACAGCGGAAAGCACCGGTGCGAAGGTTGCCGGGCCGATTCCGTTGCCGACCCGGATCGAGCGGTTCACTGTGATCCGCTCGCCGTTCATCGATAAGGACTCGCAGGAGCACTTCGAAATCAGGACACACAAGCGATTGATCGATGTGCTCGAACCGAGTCCATCCACGATCCGGGCGCTCATGCGGCTGACGTTGCCAGCCGGTGTGGACATCGAAATCAAGCTCTGAGCGTGGGAGACCGCGCTCCAGATCATGCTCGCAGAGTGGCGAGGGCACGCTGGAGTGTCTGGAGCCACCAGTAAGGTAGAGGAGAGCCGATGATCGAGGGGCTTTTGGGACGCAAACTGGGGATGACCCAGATCTTCGACGAGGAGGGACGGGCTGTACCGGTAACCGTCCTCGAGGTGGGTCCCTGTGTGGTGACACAGGTCAAGACGACCGATCGGGATGGGTACCAGGCGGTCCAGCTCGGCTTTGGGCACCGCAAGCGCCACAATCGTCCGATGCAAGGACATCTCCGGGCATCGGGTGCATCGCCGCGTTACTTGAGAGAAGTGCGCGTCGACGATGCCACTCGATTCCAGGTCGGCCAGGTCATCGATTGTACGATCTTTCAGCCTGGCCAGCTGGTGGACGTTATCGGGTGGCGCAAGGGTCGGGGATTCCAGGGTGGAGTCAAGCGTCACGGCTTCGCCGGCGGCCCCAAGACCCATGGTCAGTCCGATCGTCACCGTGCGCCTGGATCGATCGGTCCGACGACGGATCCGGGACGGGTGCACAAGGGGAAGCGGATGGCTGGCCGGATGGGACCGGTGCGAGTCACGGTGCAAAACCTACGGGTGGAGCGTGTCGACCCGCAACGGAATCTTGTCCTCGTGCGTGGGGCAGTGCCGGGACATCCGAACGGCCTGGTGATCGTTCGATATGCGGTGAAGCAGCGGCGGGCGAAGGCAACGGCGTGATGGAGGGGGCATCGATGCAGGTTCCGGTCTATGACCTCGAGGGACGAGCAGTCGACCAGATCGAGTTGGCTGACTCGGTCTTCGGCATCACGCCGAATATTCCGGTGATGCACCAAGCTTTGGTGCGCCAGTTGGCGAATGCCCGAGCCGGGACGCACGATACAAAGACGCGCGGTGAGGTTCGTGGAGGCGGCCGGAAGCCGTGGCGTCAGAAGGGGACAGGACGAGCGCGCCAGGGCAGCATCCGTGCACCTCACTGGAAGGGTGGCGGTGTGGTGTGGGGTCCACACCCCCGCTCGTATCGGCAGAAAATGCCGAAGAAAATGCGCCGGTTGGCCATTCGCTCGTTGCTCTCGGCGAAGCAGCGCGAGAACCAAATTGTCGTCGTGCGTGGCTTGATCGACATCGAACCCAAGACGAAAGTGATGAAGGGCGTCCTGCAACGGCTTCCGCTCGCGACGGCGCGGTCGACGCTGATCGTGGTGGATCAGCGACGGGACAACGTCCGTCGAGCGGCAGGCAATCTCGAGGACGTGAAAGTGCTCGTTGCGCACAACATGAACATTCGCGATGGACTGAAGTACGAGCGCATGATCCTGACTCCGGAAGCGGTGGAAGTGATTCACCGCCTCTGGGCACAAGAGGGGGCGTGATCATGGAACTGCCGTACCAGGAAATCATTCGACGCCCGCTCATTACCGAGAAGAATACGCGCCTGATGGAGATGAATCAGTACATGTTCGAGGTTCATCCGGAGGCGAACAAGATCCAGATCAAAGAGGCGATCGAGCGGACATTCAATGTGAAGGTCAAGAAGGTCAACACGATGAATGTCCGCGGGAAAGTTCGCCGACGAATGCGCAAGGGGGGTGGCGTTCCCATCGTGGGACGCGAACGGTCGTGGAAGAAGGCGATCGTGACCTTGGAGCCGGGTTACACGATCGACCTCTTCAGCCAGTTGTGACGGAACTGAGGTGCGGCGATGCCGATCAAAGTCTACAAACCGACGACACCCGGGCGCCGCAATATGTCGGTGCTCACCTACGAGGAGATCACAAAGGAAGAGCCAGAGAAGTCGCTCATCGAGCCACTCAAGAAGCACGCCGGGCGGAACAACCGCGGCGTGATCACGACGCGACATCGCGGCGGCGGAAACAAGCGCTTCTACCGGATCATCGACTTCCGCCGCGACAAGTGGGGCATTCCGGCTAAGGTGGCAGCGATCGAGTACGATCCGAACCGGACAGCATTCATCGCGCTTCTTCACTATGCCGATGGCGAGAAGCGCTATATTCTCGCTCCTTTGGGGCTGAAAGTGGGTGATACTGTCCAGTCCGGTCCGGGGGCACCCATCAGGGTCGGGAATGCACTCCCGCTGCGGGAGATTCCTCTCGGTACCCAGGTGCACAATGTCGAACTCTATCCCGGGCGGGGAGGTCAACTGGTGCGTGCGGCCGGTGCTGTGGCGCAGGTTGTCGCGAAGGTCGATAACTATGTGCACCTGCGCTTGCCCTCGGGAGAGATTCGTATGGTTCATGCGGACTGCATGGCAACCATCGGGCAGGTCGGGAACTTGGACCACCAGAACGTGAGCATTGGTAAAGCCGGACGCAAGCGCCATATGGGCTGGCGACCGGCAGTGCGTGGTTCCGCGATGACGCCGCGCGATCACCCGCATGGTGGTGGTGAAGGGAAGGCACCGCGGGGCATGCCGCCCAAGACTCCGTGGGGCAAGCCGGCGCTCGGCAAGCGCACGCGCCGGAACAAGAAATCGGATCGCTTCATCATCCGGCGGCGCTATGAGGCCTAGCCGGCGAGGAGGATGAACGATGGGTCGATCGTCGAAAAAGGGACCGTACATCGATCCCAAACTGAAGAAGAAGATCGACGAGCTCAACCGGACAGGAGAGCGCCGGGTCATCCGCACGTGGGCTCGGGATTGCACGATTTTCCCCGAGATGGTCGGCCACACCATCGCGGTACACGATGGTCGCCGGCACGTGCCGATCTACATCACCGAGCAGATGGTGGGACACAAGCTCGGGGAATTCGCACCGACCCGGACGTATCGCGGTCATGGTAAGGACGCCGAACGGACGACGCGGCGTCGATAAGGTGAAGAGGAGCGTGCGATGGAAGTCCGAGCCATGGTGCGCGAGGTGCGGGTATCGCCGAAGAAGGCGCGAATGGTCATCGACGTGATTCGCGGTAAGCCGCTGCGCGACGCATTGGCGGTCCTGCAGGTGCTGCCGCAGAAGACAGCACCGATCGCATTGAAACTGCTCCGCTCGGCCGCAGCCAATGCCGAGCACAACTACGACCTCGACCCGGATCGTCTGTACGTGAAGCGGATCTATGTAGACGAGGGACCGCGGTACAAGCGCTGGCAACCCCACGCGCGCGGACGCGTCGGTCGTAAGTGGCGCCGCACGTCGCACATTACGGTCATTCTCGACGAGTTGCCGGAGAAGGGAGCGCCGCGTGGGTAGGAAAGTCAACCCGATCGGCTTTCGTCTCGGGATCGTTCACGATTGGGAATCGAAATGGTTCGCCGAGAAAGATCGGCAGTACCGCGAGCAGCTGCACGAGGATCTCGACATTCGGGAGTTAGTGCATCGTGAGTTGCCGCGGGCCGGAATTTCCCGCATCGAGATCCAGCGGGCGGTGAATCGCGTCGATGTCACGATCCATACCGCGAAGCCTGGAGTGGTGATCGGGAAGCAAGGCGCAAATGTCGAGCGGTTGCGCCAACTGTTGGAGTCGCGCGTCGGAAAGAAGGTGCATCTCAATATTCAGGAGATCCGCAAGCCGGAACTCGATGCGCGTTTGGTGGCGGAAAGCATTGCGGAGCAGATCACGCGGCGAGTCTCCTATCGGCG
>DAOTYK010000315.1:0-12429 GCA_034434855.1 Thermomicrobium sp. | reverse complement strand
CGAACTCGGTCAGCTTCGCTGCTCAGGACATTCGAGTCAGTTGGAAGGACGAGATCGGCCAGATGGTCGAATCGTTCAATTCCGTGCAGCAGCAGCTGGGTAGTGCTGCAACCGAACTCGATTCGATGGTCCGCGAGTTGCGGACCATGGTGGCCGACATCCAGCAAGCGGCTGATGGATTGACGACAGCCATGGAACATATGGATCACGCCACAGCCGAGTCCGCTGGCGCGATGCGCGATGTCAGTTCGAGCGTGAGCGAAGTGGCCCAAGGCTCCAGCGAAGTCGCTCAGGCGTCGATCACGGCTCGGAGTTCCATGGAGCAGCTCCAGCAGGTCGTGCAATCGGTTGTCGCTGGCGCCAGCGCCCAAGCAAAAAGCCTGGAACGGATCAACGCTGCGGCCAACGAACTCTCTGCCCAGGTACAGCGTGTCCTGGCTGACACTGCGGCTGTCGAGCAAGCGACCTCCCATACGCGGCAATCCGCGGACGCGGGCGCCGATGCAGTACGCCAGACTGTTCAATCGATGCAGGAAATCCGGAATGTCGTTCTCGCCGCGGCCGAGCGTGTGGCTGAACTCGGTCAGCTCGGTCAGCAGATCAGTGCTGTCGTCGAGACGATCGACAATCTCGCAGAACAGATGAACTTGCTCGCGCTCAACGCAGCCATCGAAGCCGCTCGAGCGGGCGAGCATGGCCGCGGCTTCGCTGTCGTCGCCGACGAAGTCCGCAAGCTCGCTGAACGGAGCCGCCGCGAGACCCAGGATATCGCCAATTTGATCGACCAGGTACGCAGTGCGACCGAGCAGGCAGTCGAGGCCATGCGTGCAGGAGCTGAGCGAGTGACGCGTGGCACTGACCGAGCCGATCAAGCGGGCCGCGCCTTGCAAGCCATTCTCCAGGCAGTCGAACAAACGGCCGAGCGCGTCAGCGCCATCACGGCAGCAGCTCACCAGATGGCGCAGGCGAGCGAACGCGTCGTCTCCGCACTCCGCGAGATCAGCGCAGTCATCGAACAGAATGCCACCGCAGCCGAGGAGATGGCTGCGCAGGCAGCTCAAGTCACTGACGCTGTCAAGGCGATCGAGCGCGTGGTGAGCGCGCAACAACGTGGTGCGGAACGCGTCACGCAGCAGGTCGATGCTGCAACACAGGCGATCGAGGCCGTTGGAACCCAATCGGCAGTCGTCGCGCGGTACGCAGCTCGCCTCCGCTCCCTCGTTACCCGTTTCACCATCGGCGAGCAACCGTCCGCGACGCCGGAGCGAGGCATCCAACCGATCGTGACCTCAACGTCGGATCTCGGGACGAATGGGAATGGACGCGGGCACGAGCTGACTCGCCCAGCACCCAAGCGGCTCACCGCTACCCTCTCCAACGGTCATTACCTCGATTGAACACCGAACGAGCGGAGAAGGGACGGACGACCTACCGCCCCTTCTCCGCTCGTCTTTCCGTTGTCTCCTCTTCCCGAGCGACTCAACCACCGATCTGACTCATACCTCGCCCAGTTCGACGATCCCCTTCGCGGAGTCCGTGTCCCCACGGCTTCCGCCAGACTGCAGCACGAATACGCTCGATCAGCTCTTCCTCGCTCGCCCCTCGACGCACGAGCTCGCGGATATCGACTTCGTCGCTCCGCAGCAAGCAGAGACGCAACTTCCCGTCGGCGGTCAGACGAATCCGGTTGCAAAAAGCGCAAAATGGCTCGCTCACCGGGCTGATGAATCCGAGCGTACCTTGCGCTCCGCGGATACGAAAAACTCGGGCCGGATCGCTCAGCGGCGCCTCGACTTCCTCGAGAGGACCGAAGACTCCCTCGATACGCGCCCGCGTCTCGGCGCTGGTGACGAGTCCCGCATCGTGGACGTCAGCGACACCCTCCAAGGGCATCACCTCGATGAAGCGCACCTGCCATGGTCGCTCGAGCGTCAGACCAGCGAGTGTCGGCACCTCATGATCGTTGAGACCGCGAACGACCACAGCATTCAACTTGATCGGCCGCAAACCAGCGTCCTCAGCAGCGGCGATGCCTGCGAAGACCTTCTCGATCCGCCCCCCACGGGTCATGATCCGGTAGCGCTCGGGATCGAGCGTGTCCAGACTGATGTTGATGCGTCGCAATCCGGCGGCCGCGAGTTCGTGTGCCAAGCGTTCGAGGAGAAGCCCGTTCGTCGTCATCGAAATATCCTCGACGCCTGGAATCGCCGCCATGGCACGGACGAGTTCGACGAGACCCGGACGAACCGTCGGCTCTCCTCCCGTAAGCCGCAAGCGACTGAACCCGATACGCGCCGCGGCACGCACGATAGTCAGAAGTTCCTCGTCGGTCAGGAGTTCCTCACGCGGGGCGAACTTCATGCCGTGAGCTGGCATGCAATAGACGCAGCGGAGGTTACAACGGTCCGTCAACGAAATTCGGAGATAGGTGATCGGCCGACCGTAGGCATCGCGGGTGATACGCTCGCCCGGACGAGGCACGGCTCGCTCGTCAGTTCGTCGAGGTTGCTGTACGACGGGGCTGATCATCTCGTAACTCCCTTCGTCAGCCTGCAAGCCGCGCCACTCCTATCATAGGGCATCGCGGGACAACTATCACCAGGATAGCAGGCGACGAAGAGAAAGACAACTGACTCGTTGCAAATGCACGTCAGCGGCGGAGCGTGATCACCTTGAACGCTTCCGCGTAGCGCAGCCCGCGTTCGGCACCGATCTCGGCGGCACGCTCGCGGACGCGCTGGGCGAGTTCCTCGATATCGTTGATCTGGCTCTGGTGGGCAGCGAGCGCGGCGATCTTGAGGTCGAGCGTCTCGCTGATGTCGACGTAGAGATCGGGATATTGCGCGCCGAAAAGCCACAGTTCAGCGACTTTGTGCGGTTCCAGACCCTCAGCGAGATGCTGGGGAAAATACAAGGGATCGCGGGCCGTCGGATAGACGGCATCGATCGTCGTGATGCCGACCGCCCGGTGATCTGGATGCAGCGCGTACGGCCGGAATGGATCATGCGTAATCACGATGTCTGGACGATACGTCCGGATCTGTCGCACGATCCGCTCGCGAAAGGCCAGATCCGGCATGAGTTCCCCATCCGGCAAGCGAAGGAAGACGATTTCGGAGACACCGAGCCGGCGACACGCTTCCCGTTCTTCGTCTTCTCGTTCTCGGGCCAGTCCTTCGGGGGTGAGGTCGCGTCGATTGGTACCTTTATCCCCGGAGGTACATTGCACGAGAACGATTTCCTTCCCCTCGCGGGCCAAGCGGGCAACCGTTCCACCGGCCCCGAATTCCATGTCGTCAGGATGAGCCACCACGACCATGATGCGGTGGTGCGGTGTCAAGTCACTCATCCCCACTACCCCTCTCGCTCTGACGAGCGGCGCCCAGCGGTTTTCGCACCGCAGCCACGAGCTCCACGCGTGGAACTCGAACTTGTTCTCCCGTTCGAAGGTCGCGCACCGTCACCATGTCACTGGCCATCTCGTCCGGCCCGATGATGACCGCGACCGGAACACCCTTGCGGTCGGCGTAGTGGAGTTGACGACGAAGGTCGATCCGCTCCCCCAGATAGACTTCGGTGGCGAGTCCTGCCTGCCGGAGTTCGCGGGCGATGCGCAGCGCGTCCACTCGATGGTCCACTTCGACCGAAACGACCAGCACCTCCGTCACGCTCGCCGGCGTCGGCAGCAAACCATACTCGTCGACGACCTCCACCAGGCGTTCGAGACCGAGTGATGCCCCGGTCGCGGGGATTTCCTCTCCCAAGAAGAGGCCGATCAAGTGATCGTAGCGCCCTGCGCCCCCCAGTGAACCGATCGCTGGCTCGCTGACGATCGCTTCTGCCACAGGTCCGGTATAGTAATCCAGCCCCCGGGCGAGCGAGAGATCGACGATCGCGCTCCCTGGTCGCACGCCGAACCAGTCGAGATAGCGGAAAAGCTCAGCCAGTTCGCTGACAGCCCTTTCAGCTGCCTCGTCACCCGCAAACATCGCCCGCAACTCGGGAATGATCGGCTCCGGCTCACCGCGCAGCGCGATCGCGGCGAGCACCCGCTCAGCCGCCGGTGCCTCGACACCGATCCGCAGGAGTTCCTCGCGTACACCGTCGAGCCCGATCTTCGCTAGCTTGTCGATAGCACGAAACACACCGAGTGCGAGACTCGGCGCCACGCCAGCTGCTCTGACGAGAGCCTCCAGGAGTTGACGGTGGTTGACGTGGATCACGGCGTTGGGAATACGCAAGGCACCGAGCGCATCGATCCAGACCGACAGCACTTCCGCATCCGCCATCATCGACCGAGTGCCGACCACGTCGACATCGCACTGCCAGAACTGACGAAACCGTCCGCGCTGTGGCCGCTCAGCGCGGAAGACCGGCCCGATATGGTAACGCTTGAACGGAAACGTCAACTCAGCGCGATGAACTGCCACGTACCGTGCCAGGGGAACAGTCAGGTCGTAGCGCAGCCCGACCTCCCGACCGCCCTGATCGACGAAGCGGTAGAGGAGCTTTTCTCCTTCTTCCCCGTACTTTCCCGAGAGCACCTCGTAATACTCGAGCAGCGGTGTATCGATCGGGTCGTACCCGTACCGTTCGAAGACTCGACGCAGGATTTCCATCACTCGTTGCCGCAGGAGCATCTGCCGCGGAGTGAAGTCGCGCATCCCCCGCAGCACTTGCGGTGGTCGCCGTACTGCTGCGTCGCCCATCGCCACCTACCTCTTTCTCACTTGCGTGCCTCGAAGACGAGGTGCGCGAGTTCGGGAAGAACGAGTTCATCCATGGCCAATCGCACAGCGCCGGTCGAGCCAGGCATGGCGATGACGATCCGGCCGCGGTAGACGCCGGCGAGCGCTCGCGAGAGCATCGCAGCACTTCCGATTTCTCGATAGCTCAACCAGCGGAAGAGCTCACCGAACCCATCGAGACGCTTCTCGAGCCGCTCCGCAATCGCCTCGTAGGTCACATCGCGCCGCGCGATCCCAGTACCGCCGTTGAGAAGAACGGCATCGCAGTCCGGTCGCTGCACCAACTCGTCGACCAGCCGGCCGATCTCCTCCCGCTCATCCGGCACGATGGCATAAAACACGACAGTATGTCCAGCACGTTCCAATCGCTCGCGAATCAGCGCGCCGCTCGTATCCGTCTCGGCCGTTCGCGTGTCGCTGACGGTTACGACTGCGCAACTGACGCTGCGCGGTGCTGCCATCCGATGCTGTTCGATGCTGCTCACTCCTGCTTCTCCCCGCGCGTCAATGTCAGTGCCAGAGCAGCATAACCCACCATGGCTGCTTCCAGATCGGCCAGGCGGATGCTGTCGTCGACCGTGTGCGCGAAGCGTTCCTCACCAGGCGCGAAACCGATGGTGGCCATGCCGTGTGCCATGAAGTGCCCGCCGTCCGTAGCGAAGCACCAGAATCCGTCCGGAACTGGTCGTGCCAGGACGGCCTCCAATGTGCTGCGTGCCACGGTCACTGCCGGGTGATCGACCGGGAGAACGAAGCCGCGTGTCGGTGGGAGTTCGATGGTGAGTCCCCGATATGTCTCGAGCTTCCGCTGGGGCACCATCACTTCCGTCCGGACCTCGTCTCCCGCACAGGCACGGGCCAGCGCCTCCACGGCATCGCGGAGCGCGTCCGCGTCCTCTCCCGGAACCGTCCGCCAATCGAGCACCACCGTCACCGCCCCAGGGATGACATTCGCACTCCATTGATCGGTCCAAACCAGGGTCGGTGCGACGGAACTCTGGCCTAATTCCGGGTGGCTGCCGCGTGGGAGTTCATCGAGCCGGCACAAGAAGCGTCCCAGCGCATACAACGGGTTCACACCCCGCTCCGGGGCACTCGCGTGCGCGGACCGACCGATGAAACGGACTTCCACACCGACTCGCCCGCGATGGCCTCGTCGCAACTCGAGATTCGTCGCTTCCCCCAAGACGACGACATCGGTGCGCAGCCACTCGCAAAGCGCTGCAGCACCCGCTCCGCCAACTTCCTCTTGAACGACTCCGGTAATGTAACAGTCTCCGGCGGGAACGAGGCCTAGGTCACGCAAAAGGGCGAGTCCATAGACTTGGCTCGCCAGTGCCCCTTTCACATCGGACGCGCCCCTGCCGTAGAGCACGCCGTCAGCGATCACCCCCGCGTAAGGAGGGTATCGCCAGGCAGTCGGATCGCCCTCGTGCACATGATCTAAATGAGCATTGAATTGCACCGAGCAACCCGCCCTGCTCCCGCGCAAGACTCCCACGACATTCCCTGCCGCATCCAGATCAGCCTCATCGAAGCCCAGCGTACGCAGACGCGCCAGAACCAGCTCGGCGACGGCCTGCTCCTCTCCGGGCAAACTGCGAGTCTGCACGAGCTGTTGGGCGAACGCGACCATTTCATCGCGTCGCGCTCGTCCCGCTGCCCAGAGTCGCTCACGAAGATGCGGATCGAGCACCTCACTCACCGTCCCCTTCGCTCACGCACCCGGCGAGGTGGCTCCAGCGAACGACTCGACCGCCCCGATCGACCGTCACCGCGATGAGGTCGATCCGACAGAGACGCCCGTGATGTTCCGGATGAGCAGCGAGGAATGCAGACAATGCAGCCAGGAGCCGACGGCCTTTCCGACGTGTCACAGCCCATTCGGCTGGCTCGTTTCCAGCGTCCCGCCTGACTTTCACTTCCACCGCCACGAGCACGTCCCCATCGAGAGCGACGATGTCCAACTCACCCTGGCGACACCGCCAGTTGCGAGCCAGGACATGCCAGCCCGCCTCTTCGAGCCATCTCACTGCTGCGCGCTCGCCTGCCTCGCCCAGGCACTGACGCTCCACCGACTACTCCTCGTCCGCATTCGCCCTCACTTGGAACGACCGCCGGTGGAACGGCGTCGAGCCGAGCTCGCGAATCGCCCGTCGATGCGACGGTGTGCCGTATCCAGCATTTTCTTCCCAACCATAGCCAGGATACCGGACTGCGAGACGCGCCATGAGATCGTCGCGGATCACTTTTGCCAAAATCGATGCAGCGGCGATCGATGCACAGCGCATGTCGCCATGCACCACCGCCGTTCCAGGTAGTCGCTCGAACTCGGTGAGCGGCAAACCATCGTAGAGGACATGATCGACAGGGCCGAGACGTTGGAGCGCCCTCAGCATGGCGAGAGCGGTCGCCCGGACGATACCCAGTCGGTCGACCTCGCGATGCGACGCCGCACCGATGGCCCAGCGGAGCGAACACTGCCGGACCCAATCAGCCAGCGCTCGCCGTTGTGCTGCAGTCAAGCGCTTCGAATCCCGCAATCGATCGGGTAGCTCAGTCGACGGCTCGAAGATACAGGCCGCCGCTACGACCGGACCAGCCAGTGCGCCGCGGCCGACCTCGTCGACACCGGCGACCCAGCGGTTGCCCGCGCACCAAAGTGCTTGCTCGAGTTCGAACGTCGGTCGCTCGCCTCGGCCCGAACGCCGGAGACGAGTCGAGGCGAGCGAGACCATCGTTCCGCTCCTCAGCGCAGGTAGCTACCTTCGGGGCGACGGCGCTCCTTCAGGCGAGCCGCCTTCCCTGCTCGCTCGCGCAGGTAGTAAAGCCGCGCCCGCCGAACCTTGCCATGCCGCAGGACTTCGATCTTCTCGATCAATGGGCTGTGCAGTGGGAAGGTCCGCTCGACGCCGACGCCGTGCACAGCGACGCGCCGAACCGTGAAGGTGGCGTCGGTTCCCCCGCCACGCTTGCGGATCACGACGCCTTCGAACGGCTGGACACGCACGTTCCCACCTTCGACGACCCGGTAGTGCACACGCACCGTGTCACCAGGGCTGAACGGAGGCAAATCGCTGCGCATGTATTCCTGTTGCACACTGCGGATAAGATCCTGCATGGCTGTGTCCCTTATCCCGCACTCTCCCAGCCTGCGGCATCGCTACCGCGGCCGCACAAAGACAACCAGTTGGCAGTATAGCAGACCGTTCCACCAGAATCAGCCGGTGCTGGCGCGCAACCTTTCGGGGAGCGCGCTCAACACTTCAGCCACTACCTCGTAGCGGCCGAAGGAAGGCATGAGATAAATACCTTGCACGAACTCGCAGGCCTCAGCGATCAGCTCGCGCGCCATGGCCACCCCTTCGGCTCGCCCGTACGGGCCAGCTCGCCGCATGCGCTCCAGCGCCTCCTCGGTCAACGTGATGCCGGGAACTTCGTTGTGCAGGAAAGAGGCGTGCCGAAAGCTCTGCAGCGGTAGCACCCCCAACAGCACCGGCACCTCGATCGGTCCATACCGGACCTCGTACTGCGTGACGAAGTTGCGCCACGTCGAGAAGTCGAAGATCGGTTGTGTCATGATGAAATCAGCCCCAGCCGCAAGCTTCGCGTGCAAACGCTCGATCTCCTGCTGAAGATCCGGGCGCGTCGGATCACACGCGACTCCGATCGTGAACATCGCTGGTCGACCGATCGAGGCACCACCGGCATCGAATCCCTGCCGGAAATTCTGGAGCAAACGCACCAGACCGATCGAGTCGAGATCATAGACGGGGGTGGCGTGGGGATAATCGCCCAAGGTCGGTGGATCGCCGGTCAGAGCGAGAATGTTGCGCACACCGAGCGCGTGCGCACCCAGGAGATCAGCCTGTAAACCCATCAGATTCCGATCGCGAGTCGTCAGATGCAGGATCGTCTCGACGCCTGTCTCCTGCTGGAGAATCACGCAGAGCGCCAGCGCACTCATGCGTACTCGTGCCATCGGACTGTCAGCCACGTTGATGAACTCGACGCCCACCTGGCGCAGCAGGCGGGCTCCCTCGATCGCTTTGGAGGGGTTGAGTCCCTTCGGAGGATCGATCTCCACGCTCACCACGAACTCCCGCCCCAGTTTCTGTCCGAGGCGCGTGGGCTCCTCCGGTGCTACTGCTTCCATCACGGGTGTTGAAACCCGCGCCCCGACCTCGACCGCTGGGCGTCCTTGTCCCTTACTCTCGTCCAGAGCACGCCGCATTGCCGCGATGTGCTCAGGTGTCGTCCCACAGCAACCACCGATGAGTCGAATTCCCAAAGCTGCTGCCTCCCGCGCGAAATCGGCAAAGTACTCCGGCGATGCACCGTAAATGACACGATGACCGACGACCGTCGGCCAACCCGCATTCGGCATTGCCGAAAGCGCGGTACCCCAGCGATTCGCAGCGATCATTGCCCGCAGCACGTCGAGCGTCGGCCGTGGGCCGACACTGCAGTTGACACCGATCACATCCACGCCGAGTTCCGCCAAGGTAGCCACGACTTCTTCCGGGCCGTGCCCAGCGATGGTACGACCGTCAGCTGCGAACGTCATCTGGGCGACGATCGGGAGATCGCAGACCTCGCGTGCAGCCATGATCGCTTCGCGGATCTCGGCAAGTTGCGACATGGTTTCGAAAATGAGGAGATCAACCCCACCCTCGAGCAACGCTTCGATCTGCTCGCGGAAAACTGGCCGCAAGCTCTCCGGCGCAACTGTCCCCACCGGTGCGAGCAGGCGTCCGCTCGGTCCTACGGCGCCCGCGATGAAAACCGGCACACCACAAATCTCGCGAGCCTCTCGCGCATGACGGACAGCACGGCGATTGATCTCACGCACACGCTCCGCCATGCCGTAGGCCTCGAGCTTGACGCGGTTGGCACCGAACGTATTGGTCTCGATCAGTTCGGCTCCCGCCAAAATGTAGGATCGATGAATCTCCACGACGAGTTGTGGATGCGTCAGGTTCGCCGACTCGAAGCAACGATCCAACCGGATACCTCGCTCGTACAGCTGCGTCCCCATGGCGCCGTCAGCGAGGAGAACGCCCTGTTCGATCCGCTCACGAAACGGATGCTTCATGTCTCGAACACTCCACCAGTCGCGCATTACCCCGGCCACTCAGTCATCGAGTGTACGCGGATCATCATCGTCACGTCGGCCGCCACTGCGCGGTGACGAGAACGAGACGTGCAGGGAGTAACTCTCCGGCGATCTTCACCTCTGAGCGTTGAGCGCCCAGGAGACGAACCATCGAGCGGGGCACGCGCGACTCGGTACTGCGTGCTTCCTCGAACAGGACGAGTCGAGCGAGATCGTCTTTGCCCAGTTCGACGAGTATCCCACTCTGCACCACCCGATCACTGGTCGGCTGAATCGCTCGACGGAGCGAAGGAAGTGCACACCCCCAGTCGAGCCCCTCAAAGTGGTTTCGGCAGCCGTAGTGCCCTGAACCCGCTTCATCGGTGTCTCCCTCTCACCAAATTGACAACCGGATCGAAAGGGTGTACGATCGGCCCGTCAGGAGTGCTGCCGTGAGCACACCGCATCCGGACAAGCCGTCGTTCGTTATAGAAACGGGAGGGCCTGGGATGTCGGGGTCCGTTGCATTGTCAGCGGCAGACGAACTGCGGTGTGTCGCCCGCGCCAAGGCCGGTGACCACGATGCTTTCGCGCTGCTGTATCAGAAGTACGAACGTTCTGTCTATCAGTACATCTATCGTATGGTCGGAAATGCCGAAGAAGCCAGTGACCTGACCCAAGAGTGCTTCATCAAGGCGTATCGTGCACTTCCGCAAACCACCGATGATCTGAACGTCGCTGGATGGCTTCGCCGGATCGCCACTAACGTCTGCCTGGATGCGCTGCGACGGCGAAACCGACTCCGTTGGTTGCGGCTCGATCACCTCGCTCCCTGGCAGAACTCCTCGCTGCGTTCGGACGCGATCGACCCGGAACAGGCACTCTTGGAAACTGAAACGCAGGATACGGTGGAGCGCGTGCTCAAGCGGCTCCAGCCCCACTACCGGGCAGCATTGATCCTCCGCGAGTACGAGGGGTACTCGAGCGAGGAGATCGCCAAGATCCTCGGCATCTCCCGCTCCGCTGCGAAGTCCCTGCTGTTCAGGGCCCGCGAAGAATTCCGGCGTCTTTTCCACGAGATGGAGGCACAGTCCGACCGATGAATCCCCACCGTTGTCGTCGCTATCGTCACCTGCTCTCCCTCTACCTCGACGGCGAGTTGTCCGCCGAGGACGAGCGGCGACTTCGGGCGCATCTTGCGGAATGCACAGACTGCCGACGCCTTCTCGAGGACTACCGCGCACTCCGCGAGCAGATTCGCCGTCTGCCCCCTGTCCCACCGCCCCCTCAGCACCTGCGCGACGATCTTTGGAAGCGTATCGCGGCTGACGAACGACAGCACCGACGCTCCCAGCGTTTTCGCTTCGCAGTCGCCTCGTCCGCACTCGGTGTCATCGTCCTCCTCCTCGCCCTTTTGAGCGCCAGCTTCGGATACCAACGGATCCAACCACCGCGCGTCATCGCTTCCAGTCCAGCCGCTTCCTCGCAGCAACTGTGGCCGATCTACCAACCGATCGAAATCGTGTTCTCCAAGCCGATGAACGAGGAATCGGTCTTGGCGAACCTGCGGATCGTACCGCCCGGCGAGCGACATCGCCTGCCCATCAGTTGGAACGGTAGCAAGCTCGTCATCGGTGCGGACGAAACTCGTCGCGTTGCTCTGCTTCCTGACACTGTCTACCAGATCGCCGTTTTGGCTGATGCGGAGGACCGTTGGGGGCACCGACTCGGCACCACTTTCGTGCTCACCTTCCGCACCTCGAGCGCCATCGTCCATACTATCGAAACACCGACGCCGACGCCCGCCGTGCCACCGTCGACTCCACCCACCGCGACCACTGTTCCGACACCTGCACCGCCAGAACCACCTCCCGTTCCATCACCGACCGCTGCGACCTCTGACGAACAGGCGAAAACCCACCCTGCTCCCCCGGTCGTTTCGCCGCCGGTACTCGGTCCCAACCCGACCGCCACGCCGATTCCGTCACCGACTCCGGCACCTCCGCCGACTCCGACTCCGACACCGGAACCGATTCCTGTGCTGATCACCCCGATACCCACGCCACCGACCTCAGAACCGATTCCGGTAACCGGCGCGTTCGCCAAACTGTACTGGGGCAATCAGACAGTGCAGCAACGCCTCGGTGCACCGGTGTCGCCAGCAGTGACGGTCAACGCCGCCGAACTGTTCTTCCAGCGCGGCATCATGGTCGAGCGGTTCGACACTATGACCATTTACATCCTGGAAGCAGCTGGCACCTGGCGCAGTGTGGCCGAGCCGACCCCCATCGACCCCCCCTTGGAGTTCAGCGAGGTGGAGCCGAATCTCTGGTTGCCCGGAGGAACGTTCGGTCAAGTGTGGGAGGCGCTCGCTTTGGCAGAACCGCTCGGGTTCGCGACCGAATCCGACGTCCACGTCATGACGGCTGGAGCCCGGATCCAAACGTTCGAGCATGGCCTGCTCATCTCCAGCGACCGCGGGTTCATTTACGCGCTGTACGGCGATGGAACGTGGCAGCAGTTCCCGACAGGTTGATCTCGCTCAGCGCAGCGTTCCCTGCAGGAGAATGGCGAGTGCGTCGTAGA
>DAOTYK010000314.1:0-6258 GCA_034434855.1 Thermomicrobium sp. | reverse complement strand
CGGCTCGGCGCCGTGAGCGCCATCGTCCTCGTCATCGCGACGCTCTCCGTCGCCTGGATCAGCCGCAGCAGCGGTGCCAACCAGACGCTGACCCTGACCCCTGTCGCGGATGCCTATGTCTTCGAGAGTAAGCCGACCCAGAACTTCGGTGCCTCGACCGCACTCCGAGCTGACGGCTCACCCATCATGCGGAGTTATCTCCGTTTCGACCTCACTGGGGTGAGCAGCCCGATCACCCGCGCGACGCTCCGTCTCTACGCGCGGAGCACCCATCGCACCGGCTATGAGGTCCGACCTGTGGCCGACTCCAGCTGGGAGGAGCACGCCATCACCTACCAGAACGCCCCGGCCGCCGGCTCGACCGTGATCGCGCGGTCCGGTCCCTTCTCCACCGGCCAGTGGACGAGCGTCGACGTCACGACGCTCGCTCGCCCAGGAAGCGTGTTCAGCCTCGCGATCGTTACCAGCGACGCGAGGCAGATGAATCTCGCTAGTCGCGAGAGTGGCAGTACCGCCCCACAGCTCGTTCTCGAGTTTTCAGTCGCTGCGAGCCCGACACCGTCCCCCACACCGGTTCCACCGACACCGTCTCCGACCCCATCGGCGACTCCCACACCGACCAGTGCACCAACCCCGAACGCCCCACCGAGCGGCGGCAACCTCACACTCCCGATCCGGGCCATCTTCTATTACCCGTGGTTCCCGGAAGCCTGGAAACAGAGCGGCATCTATCCCTATACACGCTATCACCCGACGCTCGGGTATTACGACACGGGTGATCCCGCGATCATCCGCCAGCATATCGCTGCCATGCAGTACGGCGGTATTCAGGCTGCCATCGCCTCCTGGTGGGGACAGGGCCACCATACCGACGTCGACTTCGGCAAGATCCTTCAGGCCAGCGACGGGACCGGCTTCAAGTGGGCCATCTACCACGAGCAGGAAGGCCAACGCGACCTCACACCCGACGAGATCCGGAGTGACCTCACCTTTATCCGTGACCGTTACGCCAACGATCCGGACTATCTCCGTGTCAACGAAAAGTTCGTTGTCTTCGTCTACAACGCGGACGACTCCTCCTGCGAGGTCGCCGACCGCTGGGTTCCGGTCGCTCGCGAAGTCGGGGCTTATCTCGTCCTCAAGGTCTTCAGTGGCTACCGTACCTGCACGAGTCAGCCCGATTCGTGGCATCAGTACAGCCCAGCCGTCGCGGCTGATCAGCAGCGCGGCTATTCCTATACCATCTCACCCGGTTTCTGGAAGGTCACCGAGAGCCAGCCACGCTTGACCCGCGATCTCGATCGCTGGGCGCAGAGTGTGCGCGACATGATCGCATCGGGCGAACCCTGGCAGCTCATCACCACGTTCAACGAATGGGGCGAAGGTACCGCTGTCGAATCGGCACAAGAGTGGGCAACCAGCTCCGGTTATGGTGCCTACCTGGACGTCCTGCGCGCGAACGGGCAGATGAGCACTCCCACCCCGACGCCGACTCCGGCACCGACCACCACGCCGACACCCACACCGACGCCACCACCCACCACCAACGGCGCCACCACGGTCGTCGCCGTCGGGGATATCGCCTGCGATCCTGGCTCCTCGAGCTGGAACAACAATAACGGCACTGCAACAGCCTGCCGTCACAAGTACACCGCCGAACTCGCCAAGCGCCTCGCGCCCACCTACGTACTGGCGCTCGGCGACCTCCAGTACGAAGACGGTGCTCTCTCCAAATTCCAGCAGAGCTACGATCCGACCTGGGGCCAGCTCAAGACGATCACCAAGCCGGTGCCAGGTAACCACGAGTATCTGACACCCGGAGCGAGCGGATACTACGACTACTTCGGCGCGCTCGCTGGTGACCGCAGCAAGGGCTACTACGCCTTCGACCTCGGCAATAACTGGATCGCGATCGCGATCAATTCCAACTGCTCTAAGGTCGGCGGTTGCGGCGCTGGTTCGCCCCAATACCAGTTCGTTCAGAACGTGCTCGAAGCCAACCGTGGCAAGAATGTTCTCGTCTTCCTCCATCACCCCTACTGGACAACTGGCAAGTATTACGGCCAATACAAGTCCAGCCTCCGCGATCTCTATCGCCTCTTCGACCAGTACGGGGTCGATATCTCCTTGGCCGGTCACGACCACAACTATCAGCGCTTCGCGCTCCAGAACGCCGACTCGACATGCAATACGGGGACAGTCCGGCACTTCGTCGTCGGTACCGGCGGCAAGAACGTGTACGATGCCGACGTCCACGCTGCGGACGAGCCCTGCGACGAGGTACGTATCGACAACGCCTATGGCGTCTTGAAGCTCGTACTCTATTCTGACCATTACGAGTGGGCATTCGTCCGCGAGGACGGAACCGTGCTCGATCAGGGAAGCTCGTCGGTCCGTTGACCGGTCCGCTGATCAGCAGGGCCCCGAGGGGGCGTTGCCCCCTCCGGGCCGCTTCCTGCCAGCCGGACTGGCCGCCCGAAGACCCACACCGCCTCGCGCGCCAAGACCGCTGCGAAGTGCGGACTGGTCTCGGGCAAACGTTCCCATTCTTCCCGCGTGTCGACGATCGCTTCCGCCGGCACCGGCAGTTTCTCCAGAGGCAGGTCGATCGGTCGCTCGATCGGGGGCCGTGCCGACCGCTCGACGATCACGACGAGATCGACATCGCTCCCGACCCCCAATCGCCACGCGCAGAGGAGCCGAACACACCGACAGCGATCAAGCCTGGCAACTCCAGTTCCCGCGCCCACCGCTCGACCGCAGCGCGCACTGCCGCGCGGTCAGGCCATCGCAGCACGGACGAAGTCGAGCATCGCACGAGCATGACGGATCGCCTCCTCGCTCTGCTGCCGGCCGAAGGAGCGTGCTGGCGGCCCCTCCGGAAAGGCATCCGGGTACCGTGGCGCGATGGAATAGGCATCCAGCCGCTGAGCCGCATCGCGCAACTCTTCCGGAACGGCGAGTGGAAGCTCTGCCAGCCGTCTCGTCACGGCGTGTCCCTAGACAGCCTGTCCGAGCTATGGAGCGCCGCGAGCGCCTTTTCGGCTGCCTGCTGGGCGGCGAAGCAGGCCCATTCATGCCGACCGTGCTTGGCCGCCAACTCGGCGAGTTCGAGGTCGTGGGCTGCTTGCGCGAACCAGTCGCCTGCTCGGCGTGCCATCCTGTCTCTGCTGCCGGCTCGTCAGCATGACTAGTATCCGGAGCATACCACCCATCGTCCCGCCAGAAGCCGCTCCTCCACGGAAGACCCGCTGTCTACTCGAGAGCCAACTCGTGCCCCGACCGTTGCGACAGTCCATCCCGATGGGGAACACGATCCCCACCGTCGCCGGTCCCGAGCACCGGCACTTCTGCCCGCGTCTTGATGCTCGCTCTTCTCGCGAGCTACTCTGCGCCCATTCAGACGCAACGCGCGCCCGACACCCCCTCGGTCGTCGACGAACGACTCGGCCGATAGCCTGGTCTCGTCGCGGATGCTGGGGACCAGCCACGCGCAGCCCCCACGTGATCCACCGGTGTCGGGCACGAGCCAGGACTGCCGGCACCGTCTCAGGAGGACGATCACTCGACGACGTCCAGGCAGCAGCTCGCTCGCCATCGCCCTCGCCGGGCACACGGAGCGCGCGGCCCGCCCATCGAGCGGGACCGGAAAGCGACAGAGCACACTCGGCACGTCGAAAACGAGGGTCGTATCATTAGCTTCGCCTAAAATCGAAAGGGGCACGATGTGAACGAGCCGCCCAGCGAACCATCGTCCGCCGTCCCGATCGCCCGCCGATCCAGGCAGCTCCGCGTGCGTGGGCTGGCGAGCGTTCTTCCGTATCTCGGTCCAGCTTTCGTCGCCAGCGTCGCCTATATCGACCCGGGTAATTACGCGACCAACATCGAGAGCGGTGCCCGCTTCGGCTACACCCTGCTCTGGGTCATCTTCGCGGCGAACCTTGCCGCGATGCTCATCCAGTCGCTCTCCGCCAAGCTCGGCATCGCCACTGGCCGCAACCTGGCCGAGGTCTGTCGCGAGCGCTTCCCCCGTCCGGTCGTTTGGGGCATGTGGGTCGTCGCCGAACTCGTCGCCATGGCGACCGACCTCGCCGAGTTCCTCGGTGCTGCGCTCGGCTTCGCCTTGCTGTTCCATTTTCCGCTCTTCATCGGCGGCCTCCTGACCGGTGTCGCGACGTTCGCTATCCTGGCACTCGAGCGATACGGACACCGGCCGATCGAAGCAGTCATCACGACCTTCGTCGGGATCATCGCCGGTTGTTACGTCGTCGAAACCGTCCTGGAGCAGCCCGATTGGGGAGCCATCGCCAGCCATGCCGTGATCCCACGGTTCGCCGGACCGGAGAGCGTGCTGCTCGCCACCGGTATCCTGGGAGCGACCGTCATGCCGCACGTGATCTACCTGCACTCGGCACTCACCCAGCACCGGATCGTGCCGCGCACCAGCGAGGAGGCCCGCCGGATCTTTCGCTTCGAGGTCCTCGATGTCGTGCTCGCCATGGGTATCGCCGGGCTCGTCAATGCTGCTATGCTCATCATGGCAGCCTCGACCTTCCATAGCCGTGGGCTCGCTCACGTCGGCACGATCGAAGAGGCGCACCGGACGCTCGAACCCCTGCTCGGTCCGCTGGCCAGTACAGCGTTCGCCGTCTCGCTCCTCGCCTCCGGCCTGTCCTCCTCGACCGTCGGGACGATGGCGGGCCAAGTCGTGATGCAAGGCTTTCTCCATCGCACGATCCCCGTCTGGCTCCGCCGGGGAATCACCATGCTCCCGGCCCTCATCGTCATCGCGCTCGGGCTCGACCCGACCCGGACACTGGTGATCAGTCAGGTCGTTCTGAGCTTCGGTATCCCCTTCGCGCTGATCCCCTTGATCCGGTTCACAGCCGACCATAGGCTCATGGGAGCGCTCGCCAACCACCGGCTGACGACGCTGGTCGCGAGCGTGCTCGCCGCTCTCATCGTGGCCCTCAACCTGTTCCTGCTCTGGACGACGTTCGCCGGCGGTGGCGTATGACGACGAAACCGTTCAACCGACTGCTCGTCGCACTGGATGGCTCCCGCCTCGCTGAGGAGATCCTGCCGACCGCGGCTGGGATCGCACACCGTTGTGGCGGAGAACTCGTGCTGCTCCACGTCCTCGAAGCCGCGCCACCCGAAGCGATACACGGCGAACCACATCTCACGACTGCAGAGGCCGCTGCAGGGTACCTGGAAGCAGTCGCTGCCGACCTCCGGCAAGCGGGAATCATATGCCGCGTCGCCGTGGTGGCGGCCGACCATGCCGCTGTCGCGTCCTGCATCGCGCGCCAGGCCCGCGCCTTCGAGGCCGATGTCATCGCACTCACGACGCATGGAAGCGGTGGTCTGCGCGGCTTCCTCTTCGGTCGGATCGCGCAACAGGTGCTCCAGGAAGCCGAGCGCCCGACGCTCGTCACCCGCGCTGGACAACGCCGATCCGCCCTGCTTCGTGTTCCCTCGCCGCCACAACGCCTCCTCGTCCCGCTCGGCGGAACACCAGCCAGCGAGCAGGTCTTCCCGCTCGCCTGGGAACTCGCCCGATGCCTGGCAGCCCAGGTCACGCTCGTCCGCGTCGTCCCCACGCTCGAGCGCCTTAGCCTCGCCGAGAGCACGTCGGCTGTGTTCTTACCCACCGCGACGGCCGCGCTCCTCGACCTCGAGCGACAGCACGCTGCGGAAGACCTCCAACGCCTGGCTGCTTCCGCGCCCACTGGCCTCACTGTCACGACGGTCGTGCATCAGGGCGACGTGATCGAGGAACTCACTCGTCTGGCGCAGCAGTCCGACCTCATCGTGATGACGACGCACGGCCGAGCTGGCCTTTCAGGCTGGCTCGCGGGGAGCGTGGCCGCTCGCCTCCTCGAGCGGATCCCGATCCCGCTTCTCCTCGTCCCGGTCAGTGGGCTGGGGGAGTCCGCGAGTTAACGCAACACCGCATCGTTCGACGCCGACGCGCTTCCGGTGACCGCCTCGCAGCGATGAGCGGGCACCTCGAGGTGGTCACTTGCCGGGAGACTCTTCAGCGGGGACGAGGAAGAGTTCGCTGACGGAGACTTCGAAACCTGGCAGCACATCTCCGCCGGTCAGCTTCTCGTCCGGCCCGAGTTCGCGCGCCGTCCCGTCCGGCCAGTACACCGTCACCGTCCGGCTCTTCGGCCACAGCACCCAGACCAGCCGCACCCCCGCCCCCAGATAGTCCCGCACCCGCTCGTGCACCTCCTCCGCCCGGTCGTGCGG
>DAOTYK010000313.1:0-1926 GCA_034434855.1 Thermomicrobium sp. | reverse complement strand
GTTCCGGCCGAGCAGGGGCTGACGCTCGTCGTTGGCGGGACGGAGCGTCGTCTGGAACACCCGCGCGTCGATCCGTTCTGGGCTGCCTTCGGTCGAGCGATGGCGGAGACGGAGCGGGGAAGCTAGATCACCTGCGACGGTTGGTTCTTGACGAGTCCCAATGTGACCCGTTTGGCGACCGATGCCTGAGGCAGGATATAGAATTGGACACTGTCGTTCTCTCGATCGATCGCCCGCTCGAGTTCCTGCTGCAACCGGCGGAATTGGGCCGGGGTGAGTTCTCCTTCCAGCAGGGAGTTCTGTACCCAAGTGAGGTACCGTCGGCAGATCTTGAGGACACGCGCCACTCGTTCCACCCCGACGTCGTAGGCGACGATGACGTACATCCCACCCCCGCAACGCTGGTTGCCGCCCGGTACCTGCCCCTGAAGGATACTCGGCAGGATGCAGCGATCGTTCAACCGCGCAGGGCGAAGGGAACGTAGGCCTGCTCGCCCAAGAGGTGCTTCTCGATCTTGTAGAGTTCGAGGCGCAAGGTCGTGCGGTAGGAGACCGAGCGGTTGAGCGAGGGATGCCGATAGGTTTCCTGGAGGGTTTGTTCCCAGGCTTCGACGACCAACTTACGCCCATCGTCGTCGAGGAACACGCCTTCGGCACCGGTCACGAAATGACGGCGTTGCAATTGGCCACGGTTGACCAGACGGAAGATCAGACGGTCGACCAGGACCGGCTTGAAGATTTCTGCGACATCGAGGTTGAGCGTGTGGCGCCGGAAGTTCGTCTCGTGGAGATAGCCGATACGCGGATCCAGGTGTGTCTGATAGATCTGGGCCAGCACCGCAGTGTAGAGCAAGCTGTTGCCGAAGGAGATGAGCGCATTGGTTTCGTCGCGAGGCGGTCGCCGGGAGCGTGGCCCGAAGGGAAATTCGGCCTCGATGATGGCTGGCCAGACCGCGTAGTAGGCCTCGCGAGCCTGCCCCTCGAGCGCCATGAGTTCAGCGGTCGTCCCTGCCTCCTCGATCCCAGCGCGTGAGCGCTCGATGATCTCGACAGCCGCCTGCACGTCCACGCCGCGCCGCCGGTAGTACAGGAGGACAGTGCGGATGTTGCGCAGTGCACCATGGACGAACGCTCGTGCGAGGATCAGCCGCTTGGCCTGATCGAGGTAATGCTCCACCTGGCGGAGGATCAAGGCACCGCTCGAGAGATATTCGCGCGGATAGAAGGTTCCCGTATAGAAGCCGTATCGGTTGAAGAAGTGAAGCAACACACCCTCGCGAGCGACGAACTCGAGAAAGCGCTTGTTCAAGTCGACCTCGCCGAAGACGTAGAGCTCGCTCACCTGCTCGACCGGCAAGAAGCGTTTACCCTCCTCCGTCTCCAGGACGATCGTGTTCTGATGACGAGCCAGTCGGCCAGAAGAAAAGACGTAGATCGGTTTGGTCACCGTTTCCCCTCCGACGCAGCTGCCGCGCGGGTCCGGCGTCGTGGTGAGCCGGACGGCTCCGGCTCCTCGGAAACCCAGCAGAACTCGAAGTAGGCGCAGTTGGTGCAGGCGGAGATGCGGACCGGCGGGGGTGGTTGTGGTTGAGCCAGGAGTTCCTCGACGCGTGCGATCGCGCTGCGGACTGCCTGTTCCAGTTCGGGCGTCAACTCGACAGGTTCGACGCGACGCTGTTCGGGGTAGCGCAGTTCGCCCCGGACGTGCAGTCCAGCCTCGCGCAGGCGCAAGAGGTAGTACCCGAGTTGGAGGCGCTGCGCGTGCTGGGCACGCGGCGAACGCTTGACTTCCCCGATCACCAGTGCCTCGTCCTCGTCCGCATCGGCCGGGCGACGCCGCAGCACATCGACTTTCATCCCAGGTAATGCCAGTTCCTTGCGCTCGCGGGGATAGGCGGATTCGGCCAGCAGTCGCCCCAGGGCCAA
>DAOTYK010000312.1:0-2262 GCA_034434855.1 Thermomicrobium sp. | reverse complement strand
TTCTCGAAATCTGAGCAGTCACCGACTCCCGACCATCACGAAGCCGTATGCTCAGATCGTGTGCCTGTTCATGTCGCCATCATCATGGACGGGAACGGTCGCTGGGCTACCCAGCGTGGCCTCCCCCGGTTGGCTGGCCATCGTGCCGGCACTGAAAATATCCGACCCATAACCTTCAAAGCGGCTGAACTGGGAATCCGCTATCTGACTTTGTGGGCCTTTTCCACCGAGAATTGGCGACGGCCCCGCGATGAGGTCGAAGGACTCATGCAGATCTTGAGCGAGGTCATCGAGCGTGAGACGGAGGAACTGCACCGCCACGGGGCACAACTCCGTCATATCGGTAGTCTCGAGGGGCTCTCACCTTCGCTCCAGCGGCAGATTCACGAGGCGATCGAACTCACGAAACACAACGACCGGATCGTCTTGACGATCGCTTTCAACTACGGTGGACGCGCCGAGCTCGTCCAAGCGATCCGCCGAATCGTCAAGGAGGGTGTTCCTCCCGAAACGATCGACGAGGCGACCGTCGAGCGGTATCTCTATACTGCCGGTATGCCCGATCCAGATCTCATCATCCGCACGTCTGGCGAACTGCGAACGAGCAACTTCTTACTTTGGCAAGCAGCGTTTGCCGAATATTATTTCACCCCAACGCTCTGGCCTGACTTCACACCCGAGGAATTCGAGCGAGCGATACGTGACTTTCAGCGGCGCGAACGCCGCTTCGGTGGGCTGCAGCCGGCCCAAATATCACTGACGGCCACGGACCCGTGCGCCAGCGCACCCTGAGTGCCTGCTTCGTTGTCCTGGTCACAGTCGTGCCTGTTGTCCTGGGCACGGCGATCTTGCTCGCTCTCCTCCTCGTCGTGACGATCCAGGCTGCACGGGAACTCACGCGCGGTTTCTCTCGCAGCCTTCCTCTTTCTCTTTCCTCCGCGACGGTGACGATACCAGCTGCCATCCTTCTCGTCGTCACCTTTTTCACGACCTCGGGCACGATCCTCCTTGCGACGAGTGTCGCGGCTCTGTTTTTCCCGTTCGCTTGGTATGCCCACGTTGATGACCTGCAGCATGGGCTTCGAGCAGCACTCACGACATCGTTCGGAGCCCTCTACCTCGGCCTCCCACTCTCGTCAGCGCTCGCTCTGCGCTCTCTGGAGGGCGAGATGACGAGTGAATGGATCCGCGCACTCGCACGAGTCGCTGGCAACGAGCAGACTGCCCTCGGTCTGGCATGGATCGGTTGGGCAATCGCCGTCACCTGGCTCACGGACACGAGTGCCTATCTGGTCGGTGCACGCTGGGGACGCCACCAGCTCACGCCACGCTTGAGCCCCGGGAAGACGCGTGAAGGAGCGCTCGCTGGGCTCCTCACCGGCGCTGTGGTCGGTGCCCTCGGCCCGTCGATCTTCGGGCTTCCCTTCGCCGCCTGGTTCGGCGCTCTCGCGGGCACAGCGCTGGCCGGGATCGCCGAACTGGGGGATCTGGCAGAGTCGTTTCTGAAGCGTGGCCTCGGTCTCAAAGACTTCGGAACCAGTATCCCCGGACACGGCGGTGTGCTCGATCGCATCGACGCGTTGCTGGCCACGATTCCCGCCACCCTGCTCCTTGCTACACTCCTGGGTGGGGGGAACGTATGAGACTCGGTGTGAGTCTACTCGGCTCGACGGGATCGATTGGACGCCAAACTCTGGAGGTGATTGCGGCGTATCCTGACCGTTTCCGGATCGTCGCACTGGCTGCTCGGAGCCAGGTCGATGCACTCCAAGAGCAGGTACGGATCTTCCGTCCTGAGCTCGTTGCGATCGCGCAGGAATTCAGCGGCATCTCCTTTCCGGATACCCGCGTCGTGATCGGCCCGGATGGTCTCGTCGAAGCCGCAACCTATGAAGCAGCGGACATCGTCGTCATCGCCCTCTCTGGCAACAGCGGTATCGAGCCGACGCTCGCCGCTGCGGCAGCTGGCAAGACGCTCGCACTCGCCAATAAGGAGAGCGTCGTCTGCGCCGGCCCGCTCCTCCGCGACATCCAGTCGCGAACTGGCTGTCAGTTGCGGCCAGTCGATAGCGAGCACAGCGCCCTCTGGCAGCTCCTGCAGTTACCCCATCGACCAGCGGAAATCGCTCGCGTCATCCTCACCGCATCGGGTGGACCATTTCGCGACCGGCCGATCGAATACCTGCACCAGGTGACACCGGATGAAGCACTCGCTCACCCGACCTGGCGAATGGGCCCGAAAATTACCATCGATTCAGCGAC
>DAOTYK010000311.1:0-3353 GCA_034434855.1 Thermomicrobium sp. | reverse complement strand
GCGACGGTTTACAACGTCATTCGTTCGCTCGTCGCACACGGTCTCGTCATGGTGGCCGACACCGGGCCGGGACGCATGCTCGTGGAGCCAGCGCAGAGCTGGCATCACCATTTCGTATGCCGACAATGCGGTGCTGTGCTCGACGTCGCCTGTGTCGTCGGAGCGAAGCCGTGCCTCCAACCCGATCTTCCCGGTGCCGAGGTCGACGAGGCACAGGTGATCTGGCGCGGACGCTGTCCACGTTGCGTGGAGAAGTCACAGCTGGAAGGGGGCCAGCATGACCGCGCGGCAGAACGTGGTGCGCGGCCCGCCGGAGGCTGCACGGACAGAGGTCAGCCAGACCGTTCTGACCGAACTTGAAAAAGGGGATGAGGAGGGAGAACCATGTACCTGCGTATCGATCGCTTGCAGATCGAGTTGCCGCAACCAAAGGAAGCTGATCCGAACGCAGCCGCAGCGGTACAGGAGCTTCTCGGTGGGCGATTCGGCGAAATGTCCACGCTGATGAATTATACCTACCAGTCCTTTAATTTCCGTGGACGCGACAAGCTGCGACCGTACTACGATCTCATCGCGAATATCGCCACGGAGGAGCTGGGGCATATCGAACTCGTGGCGGCAACGGTGAATTTGATGTTGACCGGGACGACGAAGCCGGGCGATCCGGAATCCGCGCCACTCTCTCCTGCGGTCAATCTTCGGAATACTCATCACTTTATCGGGACGGCGCAGACTGCATTTGTCGGTAACTCGATGGGCGCATTCTGGCACGGTGATTATGTATTCTCCAGCGGAAATCTCGTCCTCGATCTCTTGCACAATTTCTTCCTCGAATGCGGTGCACGGTTACACAAGATTCGCGTGTACGAAATGACAACGAACCCGGTCGCACGCGAAATGATCGGGTACTTGCTCGTCCGAGGCGGAGTGCACGCGACAGCATATGCCAAGGCGCTCGAGACGCTCACTGGTGTGCAAGTGACCAAACTCTTGCCCATTCCCAACATCGAGAACAGTAAGTTTCCGGAAGCTCGCAAGTACGAAGCGATGGGCGTTCATCGACGGCTCTATCGCTTCAGTCCAGAGGACTACCGTGAAATCGCGAAGATCTGGCGTGGTCCAGCTCCAGCGGGCGATGGGGACTTGGAAGTGGTGGACGGACCGCCAGCGGGTGGACCGGTCCCTGACCTGCCTGAAGTACCGGAGGAGTTCGCACCAGGATTGGCGCCGGAGGAGATCGCGGAAATCGCGAAGAAGCTCGCCGCCAGCTGATGACGCATATTCCTCGCTGCTCACCACGGTCGAGGGGGCCGGTCCGTTGACCGGCCCCTTCTTCAGTTCTCGCCCCCGAGCTTCACGCACGCGAAGGTGTATCCTCGTCTTCCGGATACACGACCCGGAGATGGAGTTCGCGGAGCTGTCGCTCATCGAGTGGCGAAGGCGCTCCCAACATGAGATCCTGTGCTCGCTGGTTCTTGGGGAACGCGATGACCTCGCGCAAGGAGGATTCACCGGCGAGGATCATGATCGTTCGGTCCAGGCCGGGTGCCATGCCTCCATGTGGTGGAGCGCCATATTCGAACGCACGGAGGAGATGCCCGAAGCGTCGTTCGATCTCGGTGTCATCGTAGCCCATGATGCTGAAAATCTTGTTCTGGACTTCGCGACGATGAATCCGGATACTTCCAGTACCGAGTTCGAACCCATCTGCGACGAGGTCATAGGCTTTCGCCCGCACCTCGCTCGGATCACTGTCGAGAAGCGGAAGATCCTCGTCCCGCGGGCTGGTGAACGGATGATGCATCGCTTCCCAGCGCTGTTCCTCCTCGTTCCACTCGAACAACGGTGGATCGATCACCCAACAGAAAGCATGGACGCTTTCGTCAATGAGCTTGCGTTCCCGGCCGACGTGGAGACGAAGACGTCCGAGTATCGTGGCAGCCGTGCCTTCGGCATCGGCAACCAAGAGAACGAGATCGCCCGGTCCCGCCTGCAAACAGTGCGCGAGAGCATCGAGCTCACCCTGGTTCAGGAACTTGGCGATGGGGGAACGTGCGGTGAGATGGCCACTGTCCTGCTGGAGGGCGAGCCATACGAGTCCCCTTGCACCGAAAGAGCGAGCGATCTCGGTGAGCTGATCGAGTTGTGAACGAGTCGCGTCGGCGAAACCAGGAACGGCGAAACCCCGGATGACACCCCCTTCAGCGAGAACGCTTCGAAAGACGCCGAAACTGGTGTTCTGAAAGACCGACGAAACGTCGTGAATTTCCAGACCGAAGCGAAGATCAGGCTTGTCGCTGCCGTATCGTCTCATCGCTTCCTCGTAAGTAAGGCGTGGAAATGGTTTCGCTTGCAGTGGTTTGCTGGCAAAGCGCTCGAACATCTCCGTATACAACCCCTCGATCAACTCGAGGACGTCCTCGACGTCGACGAAAGACATTTCGAGATCGATTTGGGTGAACTCGGGTTGCCGGTCGGCTCGCAGATCCTCGTCACGCATGCAGCGAGCGATCTGGTAATAACGGTCGAAACCGGCTACCATCAAAAGCTGTTTCAACTGCTGTGGCGATTGCGGCAACGCGTAGAAGTGTCCAGGAAAGACTCGGCTGGGAACAACGTAGTCCCGTGCTCCTTCTGGCGTACTCTTGATCAGCATCGGCGTCTCGATCTCGACGAAATCCCGTTCCTCCAGGTATTGCCGAATGAAGCGCACCACCTGATGGCGGAGAAGAAGATTGCGCTGGAGACGGGCACGGCGCAGATCGAGATAACGGTACTCGAGCCGGAGCGACTCGTCGACGTCCGTTTCCTCGGCAATGGGGAACGGTGGCGTCTTTGCTGGATTGAGGATCTCGATCTGGTCGGCGAGCACTTCGATTTCGCCGGTGGAGAGAGCGGGGTTGACGGTTCCCTCCGGACGGGCGACGACTTGGCCGGTAACGGCCAGGACGTATTCAGCGCGGACATGTTCGGCCACCTCATGAGCAGCACTCGAGTGCGCCGGATTCGCGACGACCTGGGTTATACCGTAGCGGTCTCGCAAATCGAGGAAAATCAGTCGACCATGGTCGCGGCGACGATGAACCCAGCCCTTGAGTGTGACCGTGCGTCCGATATGCTGGCGGCGGAGTTCACCGCAGGTCGTGTAGCGGCGAACTGCGCGCGGTTCCGTAGACAGGATGCTCTCTCCCATCGATCACTCCTTTCGTTGTGTACGTCATGCTGCATTCATGCCTGGTGGGCCTCGTTCTCGGTGAGGAGATCCTCTTCCAGTTCGAGGGTCCAGTGCCGAAGCACCGACTCGGCATCGATCCCGGCTTCTGATGCCTGGATCACTGCGTGGATGAGGGAGG
>DAOTYK010000310.1:0-1575 GCA_034434855.1 Thermomicrobium sp. | reverse complement strand
GAGGAGCGAGGACAAGATCGAGCTTATGCGGACCTGCTCCGTAGGGACCAGCGATTGCAATGACAACGCCGTCACCGATAACCCGTACCACGGCGCACCGTGCGGCGACACCGATACTGAAGTAGCGTCCCTGTCCAGCAGCAGACAGGCTGCGCTGCTTTCAGTATGCGCTCACCGTGTTCCTGTACCGTTGGGCGAAGAATTCTGTCTACAATCCCGACGCTCAGCAAGCGGTAGACTGCAGGGTCACGCTTCTTGCCTGTTACTCGGTGACGCGCAAAACAACGCCGAAGAAACGAGGCTTGCAAGGATGGCCACCTTGTCGAATACCTGTTTTCTCATTGGACACACTCGCTCGACGCTACTGGGCACATCGACGATACACTGATAGCGATGAGAAGGGAAGCACGAGTGCTGACTGTGCTCCATGGCGAGAGCGAGTTCCGGCGCGAGCGAGAACTTGCCGAACTGCGGATCTCCCACGATCCAGAAGGATTGGCGACTGTACGGTTTCCCCGCGGCACGCCTATCCCGACGATCATGGCGGCTGCTCGGACTCCCGGTTTCTTTCTCGATCAGCGCTTGGTCATCACCGAGTGCCTGCTTGCGGATCATATCCGCCAACAACAGCTCGATCCTGAACTTGTTCATGCATTAGCCACTCTCCCTTCGAGCTGTCACATCATTTCGCTCGAGCCACCGTTGCCGCCAGCCACCCACGATCGGTTGCGTGCCGCCCTCGGCGATGCCGTCACCTTCGTCGATTGCAGCGTACCGATGGGGGAAAAACTGATCGACTGGGTGACCGAGCGCGCCCGCTCCTACGGGGTGGAGATCGAGCCTGCAGCCGCCGAAGAACTCCTCATTGCCATCGACCCGACCGCTCTTCAGAGACGACGCGAGCACGCCGGCAGCGAAAGCGACCAGCCAACGGGACTCGATCTGGCACGCGTCGATCAGGAGTTGGCCAAACTCGCGACCGCTGTTTACCCCGAAAAGATCATCCGCGTTGCCGCTGTGCGTGAACTCGTCGTTGCGGATGACGCACCACTCGAATGGGCACTCATCGATGCATTGAACCGCGGAGACGCCACAGCTATCGCTCGAGAATTGGAACGGGCACTCGAGACGAACGCTGTTCTTGATGTCTTGCTCGCGCAGCTGGCCAACCACTTCGAAGCGCTCTTTGCGGCGCAGGTACTGCCGCAACTTTCGCCGGATGTCGTCGCCGCGGCTACTGGGCTATCCGCCCGACGGATCGCTCAGGTCCGCCGCATACTTTCGATACGATCACCCAAGAACGCTGGGGCAATGCTCACAGCGCTCCGCGCCATCGATGCTTCACTCAAGCGGGGGATCCTGATCGACGGCGAAGCCGCACTCGCTGCGACACTCTTGACGGGAGCACAGCGAGTGCGGCCAGTGATTCGCCGCTCCGAACGCTAGGTGCGTCAGACCGACTGCTCTTGTCCCTGCTGTAGGCGCGCTTTTACCAGTGCATTGAAACGCTTCATCAAACGCGACTTCCGGCGGGCCGCATTGTTCTTGTGAATCGCCCCTTTCGCGGCTGCTCGG
>DAOTYK010000309.1:0-2764 GCA_034434855.1 Thermomicrobium sp. | reverse complement strand
CCGAACTGGTCGACGTCGCTCTCCAGTACCGCGCCGCTCGCTCGGCGCAGCTGGCTCAGCTTGCGGCGCGTCCGCTTGGACATCAGGAGCGCGTCCGGCTTCCCGGGCTTGACCAGGTCCACGAGCTGGTCGACGAGCTCCAGCGTCAGGCTGCCGCCGTTGGGTCCGGGCTGGATGGTCTGACTCGCCGGGACCAAGCGGCGCAGCCCGTCGAACTGGCGCGGGTTCGCCGTCGTGTCGCCGCGGTAGAAGGCGGTGAGGAAGGCATGGGCTACCGCCTTGGCCTTGCTCTGGATGACCACCGCCTCCAGCTCGTTGGGGTCGCGGTAGGTCTGCAACAGGAAATGGTCGATATCGGCGTCGCCGCCGAGGATCTTGAGGCCGGTCGTCACCTGCTGGAAAGTGGGCGTCGATTCCGTCCAGGTGTCGCCGACGTCGTAGAAGTCGGCGGCGGGAAGCGTCGCCTCGCGGTTGTAGGTCAGCCCGGTCCCGACCACCTCCATGAAGGGCAGGCGCTGGAGCACCGGCGACTCCATGACGATCGTCTCGATGACGCCGCGCAGCAGCATGTCGTCGGTCAGCTTGGCTGCTTCCACCTTGGTGAGCGCCATCTCGTTCTCCTCACTTTATACGATCGACTCGCTCGGTGGGTCGGACTGCGCGCCGACGGTGCACGCCCCCCGCGTTGCAGGGGTCGGGCGCTGCCCGACCCGCCCGGCCCGCTAGGGCCGGCAATCATCGTCGCGTCGCCCCTCGACCGGTGTGCCACGCCACATCCCCATGTGCAGGTCTGTCCCGATCCGTGTTCCCGCGCCTGCGGCGCGGTCGGGCGAGGCACCGCCTCGCCCCTACGTAGGGATGGCGGAACGCGTCCCCGGTCGGTCTCGTGCGCACACCGGTCAGGCCGTGCGCGCCCCCCGCGTTGTAGGGGTCGGGCGCTGCCCGACCCGCCCGGCCCGGTAAGGCTTGCCCATGATCGCCGGCGGGCATCGGCGGTGACCCTTCACCATCGCCGCCCGCCGGTGTGTGCCGTGGGTTCCCCGCGCCATCCGGCGCGGCGGGCGACGCAGCGCGTCGCCCCTACAACGTGGGGCGGCGCATCCCCGGTCGGGCACATGGGCCTCACCGTGACACGCGCCCCCGCGTTGTAGTTGTAGGGGTCGGGCGCTGCCCGACCCAGCGGCGCTGCCGGGCCGACACACCGCACCGCCTCGGTCGGTGGCATGGCGGTCGCAGAACTGTGTCCCGAATCGCACGGGCACGTTCGCCCACAACGCCGCCGCGCGGTCACGGCCCACAGCCGATCGCTGCGCCGTCCAGCACGGCCGGGCGACGGACGCCTCGCCCCTACGGGCCAGCGGCAACGAGGCGCGGTACGGTCCGCACCACGCGCGGCAGGGCGCGGGCTGCCCGCTCGCGCTCGGCACGGGCGGTGGCCAGCGCCGCGACGAGCGGTCCGGGCGGCCCTTGGCGGCGGGCGTGGTGCGTCAGCCCGACGGCCAAGAGCGTCTCGCGCGCCGCGGCCAGGACGAACGCCTCCTCGGCCCCGTCGGCCAGCGGCAGCGGGTCGCTGGGCGCCCCCGGCAGCGTGCGCGCCAGGAACGCGCGCACCTCGAGCGTGCCCTGGACCGGCTCGGCCAGCACGAGCTCGCCGGCCCAGACGTGCCAGCCCGCCAGCGGCACCCCGTCCTGCAGCACGGCGACGACGCGCCGCACCGCGCCGGGCAGCGGGAGGCGGTCGCTCCCGCCAGCCGCCAGGAGGACCGTCCCCGACCAGGGAGCGAGCCCATCGAGCGCGGCGAGCGCTCCGGCCAGCGCCCGGTCCAGGTCGTCGTCCGACCAGGCGGCCGGCGCAGCGGTATCGGCGAGCGCGCGGCGCAGCGCCGTGCGCGCCGCCTCGAGCGTGAGCGCCATGCGGTGAGACCTCCTTTCCAGCAGGCAGCCTCTGTCCTGGCAGCGCAGCACCGGTGGGGGTGCACCGCGGTCGCGGCGGGAGCCGCCCGGGCCCCTCCGGAGCACCACGCGCGCCGTTCCGTCGACGGTTCCCGGCGCGCGGTCCACCGACATGCGGCGGGCCGCAGCCCTACGGAAGGTCAGGCGGTGCCGCCCCGCCTGCCCGGTAGGGCCGGCGATCCCGGCGGAGCGCGACGGTGGCCCTGGCAGCCGGACCGGCCGCGAGGCGGCTGCGCGCCCCGGGAATCGGCCGCGCTGTCGGGCGCAGTCGGGCGACGCAGCGCGTCGCCCCGACAGGCGTCGCCTGACCGCGCCGCCGGACGGCCGATGGCCCCACGGGCGGGTGAGGGCGGCATCCTGTAGGGGTCAGGCGGTGCCTGACCCGTCCGGCCCGGATGGGCCGGGCCAGCACACCGTGGCCGATCGGCGGTGCGGCATTCCCGTCACGATGCACCCGACCATACCGTGGATGTGCCGCGCCTGCGGCGCGGCCGGGCGAGGCAGCGCCTCGCCCCTACAGGGGTTGGCCGGCGCATCCCCGGTCGGGCATTCGTGTCTGGCGGTGGGACGTTGGCCCCGTTTTGTAGGGGTCAGGCGGTGCCTGACCCGCCGGCCCTGCGGGCCGGCACGCCGCACCGTCCCCCGCCGCCAGCGTGCCCTGCCACCTGACCACGCGTCCCCCGCGGCGCAGTTCCCCGCCTGCGGTGGGCGAACCGCGCCGCGCCCCGCCGGACGACGCCCCTCACCCCGCCTCGTCGGCGTCGCCGAGCCCCAGCTCGCTGGCCAGCTGGGCCAAGAGCTCGGCCAGGTC
>DAOTYK010000308.1:0-6993 GCA_034434855.1 Thermomicrobium sp. | reverse complement strand
CTGCAGAGCCGGGTCCAGCGAACGAAATGCCGCCCGATCGAGCACCAAAAACTCGGCTTCGGGTCGGAAGACGCGTGCCGAGGCTTCCCGGGCCACCCGCTGGAGAAATTCCGCATCTTCGCGCAACTGCTCTGCGACCTGCGCGAGCGTGTCCGTCGTGCCGGGGCGGAGTTGCTCCAGTATCGGAAGGACTCGTTGGCGAATCGCATTACGCTCGTACGAGAGGAGCAGATTCGTTGGGTCTTCCAGCGGTTGGAGACCGAGCAATTCGACAGCTGCTCGGACGACCGATCGTCGAATCCTGAGCAGCGGACGGATCAGGCGGATGGGTGCGAACTCGCGGTGCAGTGGGTCGAGCGGAGTACGAAGTTCGGTGACCGGTCGCATGGCAGCGAGGCCGTCGAGCCCAGCACCACGGAGCAGGCGCAGCAGGACTGTTTCTGCTTGATCGTCACGCGTATGGCCGACTGCGATCCAAGATGTTCCTTCCGCTTGTGCGGCTTGGGCGAGTGCGGCGTAGCGAGCGGCTCGTGCTCCTGCCTCCAACCCGCCCTTCTTGTACTCAGGCCAGAGAGAAACATCGACCCGCACGACGTGTACCACCAGGCCGAGTTCGCTGCCCAAGGCGACGGCGTGCTCGGCCATTGTCCTGGAGCTCGATTGCAGGCCGTGATCGATATGGACAGGGATCGGGGTCGGAGCCCACCCTCTTTGGGCCAGGTGCTGGAGGCTCCAGAGCAGGCCGAGGGAATCCGGTCCACCCGAGAACCCCACGATGATCCGATCGTGCCCCGACAGGCCTGCCTCTTCCAAGGCCGTGCGGACGACGCGCAGGACTGCACTGATGGCCGAATTGGAGCGTGTCACGAGCGTGCGCCTCCGATATCGGCGAGTGGCTCGAGCGATTTTCGCCCAAAAGCGAAAGCGGCGCAAGCTGCGCCGCTCCACTCGGTGCCGGTGGGCGGATTCGAACCACCAACCAAGGGCTTATGAGTCCCCTGCTCTACCGTTGAGCTACACCGGCCCACTTCCCGCGTCGAAGTCTAGCATCCCCGCTTGGCAGCCGTCAAGCTTCCTACTGCTCGCGTCGCATACCTGACCTGGCAGAATCGGAGCGGCCTCGCGAACCCTCTCGACGCCACGATGGGTCTATTGGACTTCGATCACCAGGCTTTGCCGGATCGACTGAGCCGAACCGGCCTCTGCAAAGCCGGTGAGTTCGTGACTAATGGTGAGGATGCCTGTGTGCCTGACTGTCTCGAAGGGCAGGACGGCCACAGAGGAGAGGCGCGCCCCGTAGCCGGGAGTCTACTCACCGATATCCTTGCCCATCTGGCGAGCCATCGCACGATACTGAGAGAAGTCACCTAGGCCGGTGGCGTTGACGCCTGGAACGACGATGACGCTCGCCGAGATGAGGTGCGCTTCTGGACTCGCCAGGTAGGCGCAGATCTGTCCGATATCATCTGGTAACGCCCAACGGCGCGTTGCGACGAGCGCTTCGGCGCGTTCTCCCATCTCAGCGCGCAGGCGACCGCTCAAGATGCCAGCAGGCAGCACCGCGTTGACGGTGATGTTGTACGGATAGAACTCGGCAGCGAGCTGCCGGGTCAGACCGAGCAATCCTCGCTTGGATGAGGTGTACCCTGCTCCCCCGTTGAGACTCGCCCGGAGGGCAGCGAGCGAGCCGATATTGATGATTCGGCCATATTCGCGCTGCATCATGTGGGGGAGGGCTGCTCGGCTCATGTAGAAGGGGCCCGAGAGGTTGACCGCGATGTCGCTATGCCACTCCTCGTCCGACATCCGCTCGACTGCCGGAGTCCGCCCCAAGCGCGCGGCGTTGTTGACGAGGATGTCCAGTCGCCCACAGCGTGCGATGACCGACGAGACCATCTCGTTCGCTTGGCGTGGATCGGAAACGTCGCCAGCGAGCACGAAGGATTGTCCACCACTGCGGGTGATCTGATCCGCGGTCGCTCGCGCGTAGTCCTCATGAAGATCATTGACGGCGACGATTGCTCCCTCGCGAGCGAGAACGCGTGCGATCCCTGCGCCGCCACCCCCCATCTCTCCGCCCCCAGCTCCGGTCACGAGGGCGACGAGTCCCGTGAGTCGTCCCATCGCACCTGCTCCTCTCTTCACGCGAAGGCAGACGCTGGATCGGTACGGCCACCTGGCACGACGGAAACCGCACCATCGATCGGGATCGCCGCACCAGTGATAGAGCTCGCTTCCTGACTCGCCAGGAACACGACGAGTGCGGCCACTTCCTCCGGCGTCACGGCTCGTCGGATCGGGATGGTCTCCGCGAGGCGTTGAACGCGTTCCTCCCCCCATTCGTGGAGCAGCTTCGAGGTCACGACGAAGCCGGGGAGGATCGCGTTGACCGTGATCCCATGTTGCGCGACTTCGATCGACAGGTGGCGTATCAATCCGTGCAGCGCTTCTTTGGCTGCGACATACGCGACGCCGTTCAACACACTGGTACGGCTGGCTGTGATGTGTGACACATGAATGATGCGACCGAACCTGCGCTGTCGCATATGCCGCACCGCCGCTCGACTGAGATAGAAGGGAGCATGCGTGTTCACTGCGAGGAGGGACTCCCACTCGTCATCGGATACCTCATCCGAGCGGCGACCGCTCCCGTGTGCCTCTGCCTTGTTGACCAGAATATCCAGTTGGCCGAAACGCTCGACGACCTGTGCGATCAAACGATCAACCTGAGCCGAGTTCGTCACATCAGCCGGAAATGCCTCCACGGCATCGAAGCCGGCAGCTCGCAGCTCGGCGACTGTCTGTTGTGCCCGTTCCGGAGTTCGATCGTTGATCGCGATCCTCGCACCCGACTCGGCCAGTGCCCGCGAGATGAGCGGGCCGAGCCCACCACGCGAGCCACCGCCAGCGCCGGTCACCAGTGCGACCATGCCGTTCAGATCGAAACGCCGCTGTCGCTGCATCCGTTCCTCCTGCTCCATCGTCGGCGGGCAGAGACCGCTGATTTGCCAGGAGGGCATCGAGGCGATTTGCTGGTCGTGCTCGTCCATGCTGTTCGCCTGTCCGGAGTTCTCATCGGGCTCGCTTGCCGGATCGGCGTCCGCAGCAGGATCGCCTTGGTTCCGTCGCTTGTCCCAGCACGACCGTTGGTCGCGCAAGCAGGGGCCCGCGCTGGCACAGCGGGTGAGCGCAGCACGATCCAGAGGACAAACCTGGATTGCATCGGCGGCCACTGCACTCAGTAGCAGGCAGGCGACTTTGGTCATGGCTCATGCACCCGTGCTGGGCAGGGCAGTCTCCAACTCTTCACAAAAGAACGATCCCTTGCTGATGTCCAGTTCTCCAGTCGCGTCAAGATGATTTGGTGCGGATCGGTACGGTGACCTGCTGGCCGATGAAGGTCGGGCAAACAGTCGAGATACCAGCGTTGCGAGCTCCGGCGACGACGATCAGGATGGCTTCCGGTGAATGAGCGAAGCGCACGAAGGCATCGTCCGGCAGAGAGGCATCCAGCAAGGCGTCCTTCGCCAGACGTCGCAATACTCCTGCTGGTCGACCGAAGCGTTCCCACAAGTATTGTCGCACGTGGGTTTTGCTCCAGCCGGCGGCCGCGATGAGTTGGGCGTGCTCCGGCCCCATCACGACGATACCAGCGTGTCCGCGCGGCGTCGGGAAATACGTTCCCGCGTACGACATCGAATCAGCGATCGTTTCCAGGATCACCTCGGGACGCTGAGAGTCGCGTTGCTCGACCTGCATCGTGCCCCGTACGAGGCCGACTGTTACCGTGCTTTCGTCTTGCGCAAAACCTCGCTCGACGTGCAATGGCTCCCACGGATTCTCCTCTTCGTTCTCCGCGATGCAGAGACTGAACTTGCCGGGTTGACCCTGGGTGCTTTGGTCGAACTCGTGTGGACGGATGCCGAGCGCATTCATGATCACGAGTCGGATCGCCCGCCCGATCGTCGCGTTCGGGCGGTCTCCTGGGCTGAAAACGTTGTCTCTCGCGTTGAAACCGAGGCGATGCCGGATCGGCCCATTGACGACGACAAAAACCGCTTGGCCAGTCGTGCTCTGCAAGAGGCCGCGACTACCGGGCACTCGATCGAGGGCTTCCAGGGCCGCGAGAACGACAGGGAAATAGTCTGGTTTGCAGCCAGCCATGACCGCATTTGCGGCAGCGAGACGTACCGTGCACTTGCGACCGAGATGCTCTTGCTCGATCACGACGTCTTCAGGATCACGATCGATCTGTGCGAGGAACTGGGCGACGAATTCCTCTGCCGGTGGAACGACAGGTAGCCCATCGGTCCAACCGCGCTCGTAGCAGTACTCGATCGCCTCCCGGGCGTGCCGGACGGCCTCCAGAGTCGGCTCAGCCATCTGCTGCACGCTCATGTCGTCCCTCCTCGGCAGCGTCCTCGACTCCCAGCAGCCGAAGCAATTCGGGGAGTACCTGTTCAGCCCGTTGTCGGACTTCCTGCGGGCTGAGACTACTGATCGGATGCGGGATGACCGCATACGGATAACCAGGCATCCCTTGCGTTTGCGCCATGGCATCCGCTGTGGACCGGAAGGCCTCGGTGATGATAGCAGCTGAGGGGATCCCCTGCTCTTCGAAACGGATCGCATCGGCCACACTGGCCGCGCTGCATGACCCTCAGTCGCCGACCGCAGCGATCGCAAAGTCGCATCGCTTCTTGAGTTCGGAGATCGCTGCTGAATCGACCGGTACCGAGATACTCTGCTTCCGGTATGTGATCAGTTCAGCGACACCATACTGTTCCTGGAGAATTTCGCCGATATTCCGGAGCAAGAGATCGGCGTTCTTCTTTCCGTTATCGATCAGGCAGACGCGCGCGCCGCGTAGCGAGCGTCGAACGCGTGGGGCCTTCGTCTTGGTAACGAGCCCGGTTTGCCCCGTCGGATCCACGAGAACCGGCATCATCGACCCTCCTCTGATAGACGCTTCTCCAAACGGACCTCGCGTAATGCTGGATAGACTGGGGCGATCGCCTGTCGCAGCATCGCATCCAGCAGCTGGTCAGGAACGAGGCAATCCAGGCACGCATCGGGTAATGCCTGGAGCACTAATTCGACGACACCGTCGTCCGTGACACGCTCGACACGCAGCTCGAACCCGTCCGGTGCCAATCCCTCCCGGACACGGTCGAGTGCGCGATCGATTTCTCGAATCACCGTAGGTGACGTGCTCATCGTTCTTCCAAGGCCTCCTTTCGCCTCGTCGACTTCTCTCGTTCTGCACGCGCGATCAGACTGTCACCAGTTGGGTACCGGCGAAATCGGCTGGGATCTCCATCGTCGGCACGTGAGACGGAATGGTCAGCGATGCACCTGTGCGCGCGATCACGTCCTGGACCGTGACGCCTGGTGCGACTTCCTCGAGGAGGAGTTCGTCGCCCACGACGGA
The DNA here is from genome assembly GCA_034434855.1 of Thermomicrobium sp. Lineage (GTDB taxonomy): Bacteria > Chloroflexota > Chloroflexia > Thermomicrobiales > Thermomicrobiaceae > Thermomicrobium. Next base: position 1,562 of record DAOTYK010000308.1, on the reverse strand, counting down.
AAGAACGGCAAGATCCGTGTAGATTCGCTGGACACAATGCGGTGCGGTCAGCGGAAAGGTGCACTCTTCAACGATCTTCGGCTCGCCGTGATCGGTCGTATGGGTCATCGCTACCCAAACACGTTGTGCTCCGATGGCGATGTCCATGGCGCCGCCTACTCCTGGAACACGGGCACCAGGGATGCGCCAGTTCGCGAGATCGCCCCGGCGCGAGACTTGGAGAGCACCGAGCACGGCATGCGTCAAGTGACCTCCTCGGACAATCGTGAACGACAGTGCATGGTCGAAGAGACTCGCACCCGGAACGAGCGTGACGTAGTCGCCGTTGGCGTTGACGAGATCAGGATCTTCCTGGCCTGGGGGCACCTTGGGGCCGGCACCGAGAATGCCGTTCTCGCTATGAATGAGCACGGTTTTCCCGAGTGGCAAAAAGTGCGTGACGAGTGACGGCATACCGAAGCCGAGGTTGACGAAGCTCCCGTCGGGGAGATCGTGGGCGATACGGTAGGCGATTCCCTGGCGTGTCAGCGGCATCGAGTACCACCTCACCGTCGTTCAGCGGATGTTGCGTGTCGGATCCTGTCACGCGGCACCTCAACGACTCGGTCGACGAAAAGACACGGCGTTTCGATTTCCTCGGGTGAGAGGGCGCCGACCGGAACCACTTCGTCGACTTCAGCGATGACCGTCCGGGCGGCTGTGGCCATGATCGGATTGAAGTTCCGCATGGTGCGCCGGTAGATCAGGTTCCCCCACCGGTCAGCCCGAAAAGCCTTGATGAGGGCGTAATCGGCTGAGAGCGGAAGTTCCAAGACGAAGGGACGCCCGTCGATCAGGCGCACTTCTTTCCCAGCGGCCAACTCGGTTCCGACGCCAGTCGGGGTATAGAATCCACCGAGGCCGGCTCCCGCTGCACGGATACGCTCGACGAATGTCCCCTGGGGAACGACCTCTAGCTCGATCTCACCCTTGAGATAGCGCTCGCGAACCGCGTGTGCGCCAGGGTGAACTGGAAACGAGGTGATCAGCTTGCGGACCGCACCGTCAGCGATCAGTCCGCCGATGCCATCCTCCTCCGTGCCGCCACCGCAGTAGATGAGGACGAGGTCGCGCAGCCCTCGTCGCCGAAGCGCCCGAACCAGGTTGACAGGAATTCCGGGCGGCCCAAAGCCTCCGATCATGATCGATGCGCCGTTCGGGATATCGGCGACCGCTTCGTCACAACTCGCGACAATTCTGTCCATCGGTCCGATCATTTCCTTTAAGGATTAACTCGGCGACCATGTCGATGATACGGTGTCCTCCGACAGGCTGTCAAGGCATAACCGACCGGAGCGGGCGGGGAAACAACCGGCTTGCGTCGCGGAATCGAAGGCTACGCAGGGGGGGAGCCGTTCTCGGGATCACCACCTGTTCGTGCACCAGCACTATCTCGTTTTCATCGGTATCCTGATGGGGAACGCCGGATCACCCGGCAAGCCAGGAGGATCGACCGTACCCGGAGGAGCGGGCATGCTCGAGGAGTGGGGGAATGCGCGTGAGGAACCGGAAATCGAGGGCCA
>DAOTYK010000307.1:0-7704 GCA_034434855.1 Thermomicrobium sp. | reverse complement strand
TGCTGAGGGAACCCGGCGTGCGTCCGGCCGCACTGCGCGCCGCCTACCGGCGGACTTGAGTTCAGCGAGCCCTCGTGATTCGCGCTCCGCTCCGTGCGGTGACGCACGCTCACCGAAGTCGTGGCGACGCCCAGCCGCGGATTGGGGCAACGCGACGGAGGGTGCACGGCAGCTTTCGACCGCCCGCTGCCTGCCGTGCCCCGTTCCACTGTAACCGCGATGCCGCGTCCAAGGGAACGGGAACACCTGTGTTCCTGTTCCACCTCGAGACTAGAAACGAGGACTCGGGCGAGGCTCCTCACCGACCGATGATGCTGGAGAGGATCGCTTGACAGCGAGCCGAACCGGCCATTATGGTAGAGCGCACCAGCGACGTAGTGGTTCGAGTGGTTGGGGGCAGCCGTGCGACTGGAAGTCCGGTTGGAGCCGGAGCGGAGCGGGGTCCTGCCGCTGGCGTATCGCGAAGCCTTGCAGGCGATGATCTACCGGCACCTGCCGAAGGAGATCGGTCAGCCGCTGCACGACGGGCTGTACTGGCAGGCGGAGCGACCGCTCAAGTTGTTCGTCTTCTCGCAGCTCCATGGCGCGGTTCAGTATCGGCCGGGGGAAGGGGTTGCGGTGAGTGGTCCGGTCTGGTTCCGCTTCGCCTCGCCGGACCGGCAGCTGGCGCTGGGGCTGGCCGCGGGACTGCTCCAGTTCGGTCGGGTACGCATCGCCAACCTGGAGTTCGCCGTGCGCGAGATCGCGACGCTGGCGCTCCCGTCGCTCGAAGAGCGCGTGGTGGTGCGCACGCTCTCGCCGATCACCGTGTACCGCACGATCGCAGTCGACGGGCGCCGCCGGACGCAGTACTATAATCCGCTGAACGAAGAGTTCACCGAATTGGTGGTGACCAACTTGCTGCGCAAGGCACGCGTGCTGGGCTGGTCGGTGCCCGGAGCCGAGGGGAGCGGATCGCCGGAGGTCGGGGAGGAGGGAGCGGCTCTCGCTGGGGAGCCGGAGGTGACCGAGCGCCCGATCCGGATCCGGGCGCTCGGGGTGAACCCGCGGGCGAAGCGGCTGGAGCGCTACAAGGGCACCTGGATCGAGGGATGGACCGGGCGTTTCCTCCTGGAAGGTCCGCCCGAGCTCTTGCGACTCGCCCTGGAGGCTGGCCTCGGCGCCAAGAACAGCCAGGGGTTCGGGTATGTGGAGGAGACTGGTCCACAAGGAAGGCGAGAGGTTGGTGCAGGATGATTCGCAGCTTACATGCGTTGGGTCGCCATATCCGAAAGGCGCTCGGCGACGATCCGGCAGCGATCGTCGAACAGCTCGCCTTGACCGGTGCAGACGAGGAAGCGGAAAACGGCACCGAAGCGGGATCAGGACGCCAAGCTCGGCAGGTATACCTTGGCGTTTTAGACATCTGTCCTGCCCACGGGCTTTTGCGGCATCGCCTCGAAGAAGTGAGTACTGATACGCTACGACGCTATCTGTGGCTTCAGCTCATGAAGTTCTCGCCTGGTGGTGATGTGCGGGATGTTACAGTGCGGGAGCCGAAGTACCTTCTCGGGGCAGTCTTTGCCGGCCTCGCGCCCCGGCAAGTGGGCTTAGCTCCAACACAACACGAGGCGCTTGACGAGTTAGCTCCTGTACTGGAACCGGTGCTCGGGCGTATCCGGGATTTCGGTGGAAGTCGGCGCGACCGCTTTGTTGTCGATCTCAGCGGGCTGCGAGTCGAGCCAGCAGCGCACGGCGACTATTCCGGACAGTATCTCTGTGTGCGCGGTGGGGTGCTCGATATAGCGTGGGAAAAGCTGGGAGAGGTCGAAGCGAAAAAGCGGGCTCAGGAGCTCGCGAAAGAGCTCTGCGTGGTGCTCGGTTGGAAAAAGGATGTCCAATACGTGACCTTGAGCATCGAAGGACGACCGATCGCCCAGGAACCGGCTTATCGGCGTTTCGTGTTCTCGATTCTCGTCGACGAGCCGTTCAAAGATGCGGCACTGGGGACGTGCCACCTGTGTGGTACGCAGTCGGAAGTGACAACGAATTTTGTGCCGATGCGCATCAAGGTCTACATCAATGACAAGAGAAGCTTCGCTGGTCGATTACTTCCGGAAGGATTTTTTGAGCGATATAGTGTCTGTCGTGAGTGTTATACCGATCTTCTCTTGGCTGACCGTCTGTTGGAGCAGGAACTCGAGTCTCGGTTGCTGCAGACTCCGGTATTCCTCATTCCGGAGTTCGTGAGCCAGCCGATTGGTGGGCTCGACGAAGTGCGGCGCCGACTGCAACGCATTCGTCAAGAGTCGACTGAGCTGGCCCGGATCCGTGCGCTGCGCAGAACGCCTGAAGATATCGCGCAGGCTGCGCGGGAGCGCGCGGGTCTGTACGCCGTGCTGACTTTGCTCTTCCACGAAAAGCAGAACATGGCCGTGAAGGTCCGCGAAGTGATCGCCGAGGTGCCGCCGTCGCGTATTCAGGACGTCATCCGCGCCATCAATGCAGTGAATGACGCAGCCGATGATGGCGGCTGGGCGTCGCCATTCGTCCTGCGCGACCGAATGAGCTGGTTCGCCGGTCTCGATGATCTCCTCGATACGCTGCCACTCCGGCGCAGTAAAGGTGGCCCTGTCGTCCGTCCGGCATTGACCCTCGCGCGACAGCTCCTGCAACAGGAACCGATCGACCTCGCGGCCCTGCATGCCGAATTCCTCGATGGGGCACGCGCGATCGTGAGTCGGCACATCGGTTACTGGGTGGTACCCCAGGTGTGGGAGCAACGGACCCCGAGTCCTGACGAGGTCGACTGGACGCTCCGGCAATTCATCGCGCGGACGCTTGCGCTGCGCCTAATCGCGAAGCAGGTTGGTTGTATTGACCGTGGAGGTGCTCGCGTGGATAGCGTGATTCCCGATCTTTACCGGAACGCGATGCTCGGTCTCGAGCTCGACGAGCAAGAACAGAGTCTCTTCTTGCTCGGCATTCTCGTCGGTCGAGTCGCTTCGGAACAATATCGAAGCGATCAGTCCGGAACGAAGCCGATCCTGGAGAAGCTCAACTACACCGGTATGTCACTGCCGCGTGTCACGGTATTCGCAACCGAGTTGTTCGACAAACTGCGCCAATACCGGCTCTTGAGCGGACCAGGGGCGGCGGAGAACGAACTGCTGTATGCCGAGGCCTTGCAGCGACTCACTCGGCATCGCGGCCGTTGGCGACTGAGTGATGCCGAGAATGTCTATTTCATTCTCGCCGGCTACTCCTACGAGACAGGTCGCATCATCCAAGCAGGAAAGGAGAAGAAGGCACAGGCGCAAGAATCGGTGGAAGAGCTCTCGCGCTGAGGTAGTGTCGTTGAAGCAGATGATGTGAAAGGGGGTAAAGGAGATGGCGAACGAGATTCACAATGCGGAGATTCTGTTCATCTACGACGCGAAGCTCACCAATCCCAATGGTGATCCGGATGACGAAAATCGGCCGCGGATGGATCCCTTCACTCGCCGTGCCCTGGTGAGTGATGTCCGCTTGAAGCGATATCTGCGAGATTATTGGATCGATCGTGGTTACGATGTGTGGGTACGTACCCGGGAAGATGGAAGTCATGTCGACGCGACCACGCGAGAACAGGACCTGCGAAAGATTTACGAGCAAGAGACAGGCCAGCACCAGCGACAGAAGGGTGGCACGCGGGGAGACGAAGAGTATCGACAGTGGTTTCTCAGTCGCCTGGTCGACGTCCGGCTTTTCGGTGCCACGTTGCCGATCAAGGGTGGTGACGGGGGACGAGGACTTTCGGAGCAGTACACGGGGCCGGTCCAGTTCAACTGGGGGTACTCGTTGCATCCGGTCGAACTCAATCCGTCGAACAGCATCACTTCCACCTTCGCTGGCCGTGGCGGTGAGAAGGGCGAATACGGGACGATCGGCAAGGACTGGCGCCTCCTCTATGCCTTGATCGCGTTCTGGGGGCATGTGGCAGCACAGCGTGCTCGACTCACCGGGATGACCCCCTCCGATTTGGACTTGCTGGAGGACGGTCTCCTGCACGCTCTTGCGAGCGAAGCGACGACGCGGAGCAAGGTCGGTCAGACACCTCGCCTCTACTTACGGGTGGATTGGAAGGATCGGACACCATCGTTCGGTGACCCGCGTGACGGATTGCGTCTGCTACCTGCACAAGAAGATTTACCAGTCGAGCGCTGGCGCAGTATCGAAGAATTCGTCCTCGACCTTCAGCCGCTGGTCGACCGTCTGGCGCGGTACCGCGAGCAGGTCGGTGCGATTCGCTACTGGCGCCACGACGAGTTGAACCTCCGTGGCGAGGATGCCTTGCTCGAGCTGCCGAATGTCACACGCATCGCGGGATGATGGACGATGAATGAGGTCGTACTCTGCGATCTCCGTGGGAAATTCGGGCACTTTCGGCGCTTCTACACCAACTCTTCGTCGCTCAGTTACCCGATTCCGCCACCGACGGTGGTGCGTGGGATCGTCGGTGCGGCTCTGGGGCTCGAACGTCACGAGTACTCGGATCGGCTCGCCGACTTGCGGATGGGTATCGGTGTCCGCCAGCCGCTGCGGACGATCATGCAGACGATCAACGCATTGATGGTGAAGAATGCCAGCGACAAGGAACTGCGCGGTTTCGAAGCGCGGACACAGATTCCAACCCAGTTGCTGATTCCCGATACCCGTCAAGAGGATTGGGACAGCACATCGCTGTGCTATCGGCTGGTCCTCGTCCCACCCGTTGGGCTCTCCGTGCAGGACTTGGCAGCAGCGCTGCGGACTCCAGTCTATCCCCCAGCGCTCGGTGTCGCGTACTGTCTAGCCTGGTTCGACGCGGTCGAGATTGGAGAAGGAATTCTCGGTGCGGATGATCCGGAACTCGCTGACTATCATGGGGCGCTCGAGGCCGACGCGATCGTCGAGTTTGCCCTCGACGATCGCGTCCGCCGGAAGCTCTCGCGCGACCGTTATCCGGTGCGGCTGGACAGTGACCGGAGACTCGTCGCTGCGACCGATCTGATCGTCGATCTTCGAGGACACCCGATTCGTTGTCGGTATCGTGGTGCCTGGGTCCAGCTGGGGAGCGAGCGGTGGGCATTGATCGGTTGACGAGTGCCCAATGCTGGCTCGCCGGGCATGGTGAGCAACTCGTCGAGCATCTTCGCGCCGTGGCTCGGCTGGCACGTTCGTTCGCGCCGTGGGAGCTTGGCGAACTGGCGGAGCTGGCGGGACTGGTGCATGACCTCGGGAAAGCTACACCATATTTCCAAAAGCGCTTGACGGACCCACAGTATCGGGCAGCTGAAGCGAATCACTCGTACATCGGTGCGCTGTTCGGTGCTTGGGTCGCAGGGCAGCGAGGGTTGGATCCACTAGTCGTCTTCCTCGCCGTGGCTCGGCATCACGGAGCGTTGCGCTCACCGTGGGAGCTCTTACCGAACCCGCGGGATATCGATCCGCCCGATTTCTTCGATGTTGACCGACCAGGGTTGCGACGAACGCTTCGTGCGCTCCCGAAGCAACTCGAGGCAGTTCGGGAAAGCTGGCCTGTGTTGTGTCCGGCTCTCGGGCTCCCGGATCCTGCACCGTTCTGCTCGGGTGAAATCTGGTCGACGCTTCGAAGTCTGGCAGAGGAAGCAGCACGCTTGAGCTACCTGGATCTTTCGGCTCTCGAGGATGCTTCCTTGCGGCACCGTTATTGGATGACCAATATTGTTTTCTCCTGTCTCATCGATGCGGATAAGAAGTTGGCCGCTGGCTATCGATCGCCCGAACGGGAAGTGCTCGCGCCAGATCTCGTCAGTCGTTATCTGGCCGCGAGCGTGTCCTCGGCAGGGCCGCTCCAACCGTTTCGCACGCGACTCTTTGAGACCGTCGACCGACACGTGTGCACGTGGCCTGTCTCAAAGCTTTATCCGGCACAGCTCACGTTAACCGCGCCGACAGGAGCTGGCAAGACGCTGACGGCTCTGCACGCAGCGTTGACGATACGCGGGAGAGTGGAAGCGGAAACTGGTCGAAGGCTGCGGGTCATCTACGCTTTGCCCTATATCAACCTCATCGAGCAAACGGTCGGTGTCGTCCGTGCTGTGTTGCAGCATGCGGGTATCGAGCCGGAGCGTGTGCTGCTCGAGCATCATCACCTGGCACCGCTCCGTTCACGTCCGAGCGCCCCTGTCACCACGGCGCAGGGACAAAAGGAAGCGAAGTCCGTGCCAGATGAAGAAGACATCGAGGTCGACGATGCCCTTCTCCTCGCGGAATCGTGGGACGCCGAAATTGTCCTCACGACCTTCGTGCAGGTTTTTCATGCTCTCGTCGGATATCAGAACCGAGCTCTGAAAAAGCTTCATACACTCGTAGAGGGATCGATCTTGATCTTAGACGAAGTTCAGGCACTCGATGTACACTATTGGCCACTCTTGCGTGCACTGCTTGCCGATCTTCCCCGTTGGAACGTTACCGTCATCCTGATGACTGCGACGCAACCCCGGCTCGCCGAGCAGGGGAAAGCGCGCGAACTCGTTGACCCGCCGCTGCAGAACTATCCGAGGCGTGTGCTCATCCGTCCGGCTGCTCCACGATCCGTGCCGGAGCTCGCCGAGGCTGTGGCGGCGGCTCGCGACCGGAGTCAACTGATCGTGGTCAATAGTGTGCGGGTCTCGTTGGAGCTCTACCGAGCACTCGCTCGATATCACCTTCCCTTGCTCTTTTATTTGTCGACGAACATTACTCCTCGTGACCGCTCGGTACGCCTAGCCGAGATCCGCGCGCTGCTCAAGGAGCGTCGACCTGTCGTACTGGTGAGCACGCAAGTGGTCGAGGCCGGAGTCGATGTCGATTTCGATGCTGGTTGGCGTGAGTGGGGTCCGCTCGAGAGTCTCCTGCAAGTCGCTGGGCGCATCAACCGGAACGCCAACCACGATTTTGCCACGCTCGAACTCGTAGCGCTTGCCGAGGGGCAAGGAGAGCGTGTCTATGGGCGGATTCTTCTGGATGCTGCCTACGAATCGATTAGTGGTCCCCATTGGGACATCGAGCTCATGCAGATCCTTGAGGAATACTTCGCCAAGATCGAAAGTCGCCTCAGCCAGTCTCATGCCGAGAGCTTGCTGGCTGCATTACCGCGTCTCGATTACGATCGCTCGAACGTTGACTGCCGGAAGGATACCGAGTCTATTCCTGTCAGCTGTTTTCGGTTGATCGAAGAACTGCCCTCGTTGAGCATCGTGGTCGAGCAGGACGAGGGTGCTACTCGAGCCATCGCTGATCTTCGTCGAGCGTTGGCGGTCGAAAACCCGCATGAGCGGCGATTCGAAGTTCGTCGTGCATACCGGGATCTCGAGGTCTATACAATCACACCACTCTTGCAACGTGCAGTCGGTAATCTCCCGCCTCCACTGCTCTACGGGCGAGAGGACTTGCGTTTGATCTCACATGACCAGTTGGACTCGTTCTACGACGAAACAACAGGGTTCAAATGGGACGTGAATCAGTTCCTGTGACCGGTACGCTCATTTGGTATATCGCGATCTGTCCACGCCAAGCGTGGCTCATGGGACACAATATCGAGCCCTACCGTGACCACGAACTTTTGGCCCTGGGGCGACTGCTGGCCGAATCCGCCTATCCCCGCGAGCGCAAGGAACTGGCATTACCTGGGATGAAAGTCGATGTGCTGCGGCGTCGCCCGGCCGATGCGGACGAGGACGA
>DAOTYK010000306.1:0-2178 GCA_034434855.1 Thermomicrobium sp. | reverse complement strand
ATCGCTGAGCCGCCCGTCGAGCGTGTCCCCTCACGCCGACGGATGCCTGGAGACAGACGCTGATCTCTTGACATGCTCAGAGAAAAGCTTTAGAGTGCATGATGAGTCCAGCGACCGATTGGCCGCTCGAGTCGAGCGGGATATCCGGCTCGTCGTCGAGAACCGGTGCGGAGGCACTGACGATCGAGTCAGCGAGCGGTGTCATGTCGAAAACCTCGTCGGCGGAGTCGGATACAGAGGTGCTGACGGTCGTGCCAGTCGGGTTCGTTCATCAGTGAAAGGGGGATAGAAGGGAGCGCCAATGGTGACCACGGTGCGGTCGGTCAAGCTGTCCAGATCGGCACCGGTCGCCCTCCACTGCCGTTAGTCGATCTGCCGGAGCCGGAGGAGGTCTTCAAGGTTCCACGCATCGGTGTCAAGGAAGCGATCACGGTGGTGATCGGTCCGAGTCTGATCGCGCTCGGCCTGTCCATCGGGTCCGGTGAGTGGCTCTTGGGGCCACTCGCCGTTGCCCAGTACGGCTTTGTCGGGATCGGTTGGGTCATCTTGCTTTCGGCGCTTCTTCAGACTTTCTACAATGTGGAAATCACGCGCTACATCATGGCAACGGGTGAGGTGCCAGTGTTGGGCTGGGCACGAGTGCCGCCGGGTTGGTGGCTGTGGGTGCCGCTCGCGCTCCTGATGGTCTACTTCGCCAACATTTGGGGTGGCTGGGCTGCCGGTGCTGGCGAGGGGCTTTATGTCCTCTTGACTGGAAGCCTAGTGGACCAGCCGAACGAGCGAACGACGGCGCGCTGGCTGGCGGTCCTGCTCATGGTGATCGTCTTCCTGCTCGTGCTCTTCGGTCGGAAGATCGCGCGTACGCTCGAGTTGGTCAACTGGGTGGTCGTCGGCTTTATTTTGGTCACGCTGGCGATCGTGAACCTCCTGGTGGTTCCCTTCGAAACCTGGTGGACAGCGCTGCGCGGTCTCTTGACGCCGGCTCTTCCACCATCCGGCGTCGACGCGACACTGCTCGGGGGTCTCGCTGGCTACACCGCGCTGGCCTCGGGACTCAACTGGTACAACATGAATTATTACCGCGACCATGGCTATGGCATGGGAGCCCGAGTCGGGTTCATCGCCGGACTCGTCGGTGGGAAGCAGGAAGAAGTACTCGCCAGCGGCGTGACCTTTCCGGATACCCCGGAAAACGAGCGTCGCTGGAAGCGCTGGTTCCGGCTGTTGCTGCTGGACCAGTGGGTCGTGTTCTTCGGCGGTGCACTCATCGGCATGTATTTGACGACGCTCCTCGTCTATCACTTGGCCAATCTGCCTGGTATCGAGAAGCCGACACGGGCTACCATGCCGACCTTCGCGGCCGATGTCTTGGGCCGAGAATACGGGACGCCGCTCTATTATTGGGCCTTGATCGTGGGCTTCTTCGTCCTCTTCAGCACACAACTCGGTGTCTTCGAGTCGCTCGTGCGCAACATGTCGGACGGGTTGTATGGACTCAGCCCAGCCTTCCGGCGCGCGATCGCCGGTGACCCACGTCGCTTTTACTATCCCTTCATGATCGTGCTGCTGGCCGTGATCAGCTTCCTCATTTTTCAGGCGCTGCCGACTGAACTGATCCTGATCTCGGCGAACATGGCGAACCTCGGTGCGTTGGTCTTCCCCTTCTTGCTCATGTACTTGAACCGGCGCCTGCCGCGACCAGCGCGGCTCCGCTGGTGGTCGTATCTCCTGCTGGTCGGCAATACCATCTTCTTTGGTTTCTTCTTCGTCAACTTCCTCTGGACACAACTCACGGGAGGACCACTCGTCAAGTTCTAGCAGCCTCAGCGCGGAGAACCGAGCAGGGTACCGCACACCGGTACCCTGCTCGGGGTCTCGTGTCGCTCCGAGTCGATGCACCGTGGAGTTGGCCACCGATCTGGTCTCGTCCTGATGGATCAGCGCCAGTAACTCGCGGTCGTTTCCTCACACCGTATCGTGTTTCACGGGGAGCGCGAGAGACGAGCGCCCGACTGTGTTCGCCCAAGAGGCGATGGAGAGGCGCTCGTGATTCCCGCAGGATCGAGCCGATTGCAGGGAGCTGATACCATTCAGGGACGCGACCTGCTCGGCGTACGTCCCGCGAAGGGAGCGGGGGAAGAAAGCAGTTGCGGGTGCTGTCGGAGCAGCGCGTCCCAT
>DAOTYK010000305.1:0-5552 GCA_034434855.1 Thermomicrobium sp. | reverse complement strand
CCGGCGTGGAGGGCGAGGACGCGGGTCGCGCAGGGTTCCATGCGGGCGAGGGGCGGCGGCTTCGGCCAGTGCGGCGTACTGAAGACCCGCGGGAGAAGCCGGAGTCTCGTCCACGAGGGAACCATTTGGCCGATGACCGTCAGGATCGGGCAGTACTCGAAGAGGTGCCATCGTGGTGAGCGGAGCTGGCGCGCTTCCGGTACGAACCAGCGACGATGCGCCGGTGCTGGCGTAGGACCGAGGGTGATCGGAGCGCAGCCGCGCAGCAGCGCCCGAGCGATTCCTGGGGACCGCTCGCCGTCTCCGGGCAGGTGGTCCAGCGCTGTCTCTGGGGCGTCCGACTGTGCGTGGAGCGGACCAGAGATCAGAGGGTGGGGGAAAACCGGCGTACCGATCGCTCGCTAGGTCCGTATCGACTGTCTCGCCTAGTGAGGATGCTGCGTCTCGGTCGCTGCTGCCGGAGCGTTCCAGTTGGGCGAGCGTTCGCCTCAGGCGGTCGAGCGCACGGTGGGCGCGGCGTTGCGCTGCGGCGGGGGAGATACCGAGGAGATCAGCGATCTCGTCCAACCCGAGTTCGGCTTCCCAACGCAGGTACAGGATCTCCCGGTCCTGGTCGCGTAGCGTCGCGAGGGCCTGCGTGACCAGGAGGTGGTCCGGCGACCAGTTTTCGGCTGTTCGCGGGCAGACCTCGCGGAGGACGCGGGCGAACGCCCGCTGCTCCAGCTGCTGGGTGCGTAACCAGTCGAACCAGCAGCGTTGGACGATTCGGGTGAGCCAGGGGGCCAGCGCTGCGCGTTCGCGCAGCTGAGCGCGAGCTGCCCAGGCCCGGGTGAACGCTTCCTGGACGAGATCGTCGCGGATCCCTGGGGGGACGCCGAGGCGACTCAAGTAGGCGCGCAGGCGGTCCGCGTGCTGGTCGTACAGGCTCGCGAAGAGGTCCTGGTCAGGAGCGGCGCTTGGCGGATGCTCGGGTAGCTGTGCCGGGTCGGTCGGTTCGTCCGGTTCCATGGGTGGTGGTTTCCGGCGCGCGCTTCGGAGCAGTGCTGGGGGCATCCGCGGGAGGGAGCAGTGCAGCGGTACCGATCGGTCGTCCCGGAGCAGGTGTCCGAGCGAGAAGAGGACGAGGAGCGAGGCGAGGCCGAGCGTCCGTGCAGTGCGCGCGAATCGCATCGCGCGGTTCCCTTCTCGGTGGTCAGGGACTGGTACTCGCAGTGTACAGGAGAAAGCTCGCACCGACCACAGCGAGGGCTACCGGCCCGGATCGTGCGAGGCGCTGCAGTCTCAGGATGCCGAGCGCACCGACCGGGCAAGCCGGGCGCCAGAGCCGATACGCTGCACCGGCAGTGGCGAGGCCTCGTGCGAGGCCGAACGCGGTAAAGAGCGCTGTGCCCTCGACGAGGTCACGTGACAGGAGCGCAGTGAGACCCAGGCTGGCCAGCTGGAACGTCGGCCAGCGGGTGGTGAAAGCGGTGCCGAGCTCGAAGCCCCAGGCTGCACTCGCCCAGAGTGGACCGCGCTGGAACCATGCCGGCGAGACCTGGCGCGAGACCGGGCTCCGCCAGCCGGTCACTATCTCGGCCATCGCGAGGGTGGTGACCACCCCGGCGAGAAGGAGTGCCAGTTGCTGCGTGGGGACCACGACGGCCAGGAGCAGCGTGCCGAGCAATGCGAGCGTCCCGCCGGTCAGCGCACCGCCGGCGCTGCTGGCCACCACGTGGAGGAGAGCGGTCGCCACGGCGTGCCGGCGTGGTCGCTCTGCCATGGTCGGGCCGAGCACGTCGACCATCGAGTACCCTCAAGGCGACCAGAGGGAAGAAAAGCCGCTGGCCAGAGCCACGGGCAGCAAGGACAGCATCATCGTCGTTCCTCCGTGACGACCGCGGTCTGCCGAAGCAGGTCGACGATCTCCGGAATCTCCTCGACGGCCCGCACGACCCCGCGTCCCCGCAGGTGCCCGCGTTCGTCGACGAAGGCGAGGCTCGGGAAGCTCGAGAGACCGAGTGCAGCCAGCGCTGCCTCGCCGACGAGGTGCGGCACGCGCGCTGCACCAGCCGGTGCATCGCTTTCCGGGACAGCGAGCACCAAGAGCATGCCGCGCTCGGCGAGTGAGGCTGCGAGCGTTTCCACCCGTTCCCAAAAAGTCGCACACGGCGGGCAACGCTGGCTGAGCGCGAGGACGACCGCCGGTGCAGCCGGTGGCACGCCGAGGATCAGCTGATCGGACGCGGGGCCAGCCAGGGCGAGCGGCGGAACCGGCTGGCCCAGGCGCGCCCGCTCGCGTTCGGTCTCGACCGTGTTGGCGACGACCTGGTGGAGCGCCTGGAGGCGCTGGGCCAGCCGGGCGAGGATCACTGCCAGCCCGAGGAGAGCGAGCCAAGCGCCGAGCAGGCTGGTCGTGACGGCCCACTCAGGTAGCATGCCGCGGCTCCGCCCCGGTCGAGAGCCGGCGCAAACTGGCCGCCGCGGCCATGAGGCGCGCGACCGCGAGCACTGCCAACACCAGGACGGCGGCGATCGCGAGTTCGCTGAGCGACGGCGCAGCCGCCACCGGCCAGGCGAGCGCGACGAGCCCGAGCAGGAACAAGTTGCGGAGCACCGTGGCGCGGCCCAGCTTGGTGGGCACCAGGTTGCCGAAGCAGGAACAGTCCGCACCCGGCGCACGCCGGGCTCCGACGACGGCGAACGCGGTGAAGGCGAGGAGAGCGGTCGCGGCGAGCGCGAGTCCGCTGCGGACACCACCCGGCAGGAGCAGCGAGGACCCGATCAGCAGCTCGAGCGCGATGATCCCCACCGCAGCCGGGCGAGCCCACCGGCGGAACCGCGGCATAACGGTCGCGAGTAGGTGCTCGAGAGGCCCGAGGGCGACGAGCTTGCCCAGCGCGGCGACGAGGAAGGTACCGGCGAGCACGGCGGTCGCGACGCCAGCGAGCGATTCGGGAAGGTGCCGGAGCAGGCCAGTCGCGCCCAGCGGTGCAGCTGTGCCCGGGGAGAACGCCGGCCAGTGATAGTAGGTGACGTACGGAAACTCCAGGTAGAGCCCGCAAGCCAGCGGTGCCGAGAGTGTCCCGCTGTCGAGCGGGAAGCGCCAGAGGCATCCGTCGCTGATCGCCCCGACGTACACGGTACGCTCACGTGGCTCGGCGCCCACCAGGAGCCAGTCGGACGAGAAGCCTCTCTCCGGCAAGCGGTACGTCGCGCTCAAGTGCCAGGGATCCGGGTCGACGACGAGGAGCTCGGACGCTTGCTCGGAAAAGGCGACCAGCCGGTCAGCAGCGAGTGTCGCGGCCTGCGCGGCGAGGTCCCGGGCGAGCGGAGGGTTCGCGCGGCGAATCGCCAGCGTGCGTGGATCGAGGACGAAGCGGGCCAGGTCAGCTGTGACCAACCAGAGCTCGTGGCCCACGAGCAGGGGAGCCGCGAGCGAGGGGGACGCGCTCGGTGCGAGACGACCGCGTTCCGGCAAATAGCCCGTGACGAGCCGCGGGATCGTCTGCTGGGCGACCACCGCGCCCGTCCGTCGGTCGAGGACGAAGACATCGCCCAGGGAGTTCGTCCACTGCGGCAGGACGGAGCGGTTGACGACCAGCAACCGATCGCGAGCGGGGAAGAGCCAGGCGTAACTGCTCGCACCTAAGCCGGTGGCCCAGGAGGCCCATTCCTGCCGTTCCAAGTCGTACGAGGTGACGACGAGTTGCGGGACGTCACCGCTGCCGCCATAGTAGGCGAGCCCCAGGAGCGTGCCGTCGGGAGAAAACTCAGCGAAGGCGAGCCGGAGATTTTCGACGAGGTCGGGTTGGCGAGCCGCCAGGTCGGCGAGCGGCGGGGCGGACGCTCCCAGCGGCAGGGAGGCCTCGAGCGACCAGGCGGGGAGCGATCGGATCTCGAGGACATCCGTCGGTCGGGCCGGATCGCTGCGGACGACGGCGGCGCGGCGACCGTCCGGCGAGAGGACGATTTCGCGGTACCCCTGGTCGGGGTGCGCCACCCGGTGCAGCTCCTGACCGGTGCGCGGGTCGAGGACGACGACCTCCTTCGCGTCGGGTCGCGCGAGCGAGACGATCAGGGGCCGCTCCGCGTGAGCAACGGTGGCTCCACCGGTAGCCGACGAGCGCAGCGTAGCAGCCAGTGCTGCGAGACCGAGGACGAGGATGACGGCGAGCGATCCCAGGAGGACGGTCCGTGCGGGCATCCAGTTCCCAGCGTCCGATCTTTGCATCGGTGCACCTCCAGCATCCCGAGTTCAGCACGTCGCCACCAGAACGGCACGGGTGCACACCACGTTCCCCGAGTGGCACCAGTTCGGTTGCGGGCTCCCGTTCCTGCACCGGCAGTTAAGTTATCGGAGCATGCGGGAACACTGCCGGTCGTGCAGCAGTCGATGGAGCGGACGACGAACGCGCGGTTGCGAGCCGGGTCAGAACAGCACAGGTACCAGGCCCGGGTGCTCGAGAACGTCCCGCTCGGGCAGGCCTGGTCGCTCCCGCCTCGGCAAGAGCAGAGACAGCCGTACATGCCGCAGCGGAACCAGTCGCTGCAGCTTTGGGCACGGGCGGTTCCAGCGTCGAGGAGGAAGGCTCCTGTCGTGAGCAGGGTGCTCAGTGCCCGGCGTAGCCAAGAGCGGCGAGTCGACGCGGTGCTCGGGGGTGCGTAGGCTGGCTCGCTCGCCAGCGCTGCCGGTCGTCCCTCGGATCCTGTCATGGGCGGCGCTCTCCATCCAGCACACTCATTATCCGTAGACGCACGAGCCAGTCTCTCCCAGACATCCGGTCGATGGCCGCTCCGCACTCCCAGGTAGCTTACGGTGTCTCCGCGTTGCTGACTGGCCACCCTTCGGTCGAGTGCGGCCAGCCGGCGGCGAGCCCGCAGCGGAGCGGCTCGGAGAGCGTTCCCTGGTCGAGCGAGAACTGATACAGACACCCGTTGCTCGACGCAGCGAGCCAGAGAACGCCGCGCTCGCGGTCGATCCCGACCGGTCGCCAGAGGTTCTCGGGGAGCTGGGGAAGCGGAGTGGCCCGCTCGAGCGACCACCGTGCGAGGTCGAGGGTGAGGACCTCGTCGTGGCCGACCAGGGCTGCTCGGTCACCCGCGACGCTCACCTGCCAGCCGACCCGGAGCGTCGCCGACAGTGCTGGGTAGCGGGCGCGGACTGCCAGCGTCTCCGCGTCCAGGACGAAACCCTGGAGGTCTTCGGTCACGACCACCAGATGGTTGCCCCATCGAGCGGGCGGTAACGCGCTGGGGAAGGTCTGGAGCGCAGGCTCATGGTCATACGGCTTCACGATCCACTCGAGCGACACGAGATCCTGTCTGGCCACTACGGCTCCGCTCGCCGGGTCGACCGCGAGGAGGGTCGCCACCGCTGCACTTCGGGGGCCTGCGATGCCATCGGTCAATACCAGCAGGCGGTCAGGCAAGGCCTGGAGAGTCGCGGCCTGGGCGCCAGGCAACGGGAGCGCCCAGTCGGCCCAGCTCCCGCGAACGAGGTCCAGCACCGTGACCCAGGTGAGGTGCGTCCCTCCCCCGTCCGGGAAGCGACCGGTCGTCGAGGTGAGCCA
>DAOTYK010000304.1:0-1586 GCA_034434855.1 Thermomicrobium sp. | reverse complement strand
GCTCGACAGCGTGAGGCGATGCGAGCATCGGGTGTTCGGGCAGAGAGGGAGGCGATGGCTCGCTGCAGCGAGGAGCGTGGACAGCTCGGATGGGGACGGACCGTCGCCATCGTCAGCGGGGTGCTGGCAGCGACCTTTCTGGCTGCCCTGGACGTCTCGATCGTCGGGACGGCGATGCCGACGATCGTCGGGGAATTGCGCGGCTTCTCCCTCTACCCGTGGGTCGTGACGGCGTATCTGCTGACCTCGACGACCACGATTCCCTTGTACGGGCGGCTGGCTGACCTCTATGGACGCAAGCGTGTCCTGCTCGCAGCCATCGCGCTCTTCCTGACCGGATCGGCGCTCTGTGGACTGGCTCAGTCGATGCTGCAGTTGGTCCTGTTCCGGGCGGTGCAGGGCCTGGGAGCGGGAGGGATCATCCCGGTGACGCTGACCATCCTGGGAGACCTCTTCCCGCTCGAGCAGCGGGCCCGCTTGCAGGGGCTGACGAGCGCCGTCTGGGGTACCGCTGCGGTGGCTGGGCCGAGCGTGGGGGGCGCGGTCACTGACCTGGCCGGTTGGCGGTGGATCTTCTATCTGAACGTGCCAGTCGGGCTCGTCGCGCTCGGCCTGTTGGGTGCAGCGGTGCAGGAGCGGGTGGCACGGGGTCAGCAACCACTCGATTATCGGGGTGCGCTGCTCCTGACGGTCGGGATGACGCTGCTGCTCTTCGGACTTTCGGCCGCTGGGGAGGGACGAGGATCCGCGCCGGTCGTCGCGGTCGGGGGGATGCTGGGGGGAGCGGCGCTCCTGGTGCTCTTCTGGCGGACGGAGCAGCGGGCGGCCATGCCGGTCGTCCCACCGGAGCTCGTCCGCCGTCGACTGATGGCCGTCGTCGGACTGGGCAGCATCCTGATCGGCGCGGGGATGTTCGGGCTGATCTCGTATCTCCCGCTGGCGATGCAGGGGCTGGCAGCGGGTACGGCGACGACGGCTGGCCTGACGATCATGCCGTTCGCCGTGAGCTGGTCGCTGGCCTCGACGGTCGCGGGTCGTGTCATCCTGCGCTTCGGCTTCCGGAGTTCGGTGGTGGTCGGCATGGGCGCGATGCTGGCCGGTGCGCTCGTCCTGCAGGTCGTCCCGCGGTGGCCGCTCCTGGGGTGGGCGGTGGCTGCGGCGGCGCTCTTCGGGGTCGGGATGGGGTTCAGCGCGACGGCCTTCCTCATCGCGGTGCAGAACGCGGTCGCGTGGAACGAGCGGGGCATCGCGACGGCGCTGGTCGGCTTGTCGCGGACGATCGGTGGGGCGGTGGGGGTGGCCGGGCTGGGCGCGGTGCTCAACGGGATGATCGAGCAGCGGCTGGTGGAGCGGGCGGCGATCGACGCGCTCCTCGATCCGGCGCGGCGGGCGAGCCTGAGCGACCCGCTGCGTACCAGCCTGGAGCGAGCATTGGCGGAGGCGCTGGGCGTGGTTTCTTTCCTGATCCTGCTCGTGGTGACCGCGGCAGTCGTGCTCGTGGTGGTCGGCTTTCCCCGTGAGGTGCTGGCTGGGCGGGTCGGAGCGCGGGCAGCGGGCGGTTCGGTGACGGTCAGCGACACGGCGCG
>DAOTYK010000303.1:0-1732 GCA_034434855.1 Thermomicrobium sp. | reverse complement strand
TCGGCTGCTGACTCGACGCGGTCGAGACCCGGGAACCGAGCAGTCAGCCCCGTGCTCCGTGTCAATGCGACCGAGCCGACCAGGACGAGTGACCCGAGCAGAGCGATCAGTCCGATCCGTGTCCGCATCATGCACCCCCTACCAGAGCGTCCAGGTCCGGTCGCGGCTGACGCCACCGTAGCAGCCGGCAGCATCGCAAAGCAGGAACGCCCAGGTCCCGCGGTCCTGCGCCCGCTTCGTGCTGTCGAAGCCTCCGAGATACTGCGCGTTGGTCGTACAACCACCGAAGACGAGCCCACCGGGAGGGTAGATGGCTCCACACCCGCTCATCGTCCACGCGGAAGCAGGAACCGTCCTCCGGACCTGCCCATCGTGGATGAAGGACAACACCGTACCGGGACTACGGATATCGCCAGTCGGGTTTCGGACGTAGACGCTGCTCTCATGCCGCGTAAGCGCGTTGACGCCGCGCAGCGGGTTCCAGTCCGTACGCCCGAGATAGTTTCCCGAGTAATACCAGATTCCGCCGCGTGGCTTCACACCGCTGGCTGACCACTCGTAAAAGAGCTGTCCGTAAGCGGCGTACGCCGACCCCACGGTCGCACTTACTGTCACGAGCGACAACAGCAGCGCCAAGGCAACTCGTTGCACCACTCCAGTCCCTCCAATCCGAGGAGGATATCACTGACACAGCAAAAGTAGCAGAGAGAGAGATGTCAAGATTTCGAAAGCCTGAACCAGAAGCCCCTTCGTTCGACTCCCGCAAAAAATCCAGACCGTTGTATGCCAGTGCGCCGGTGGTCGATCGCCTGCTGTGCGCGAAGCATTCCACGCCGCGGAGCGAGCGGTCAGGACTGCCCGAGCCACGAGGCTGGCGCTGTAGCGTCGGGAGAAGGCGCTGCCGTCTCCGGCATACACCATGCGAGCGACCCTGAGACGCAATGCCGTCCGGCGACTGCTCACTCAGCGACCGCCCCGTCCTTCGGGGAGCCTTGACCTGACTCGAGGAGTCCCTCGACCGCCGCACGGTCGGCGCTTTGCCCGTGCCGGAGTCGGTCGCCACTCCCGAAGCATGCGAGGGATGTTGTCCACGGACGCTCGCACTAACACCTGCTCAGGCGAGCAACCTCGGTCGGTTCCGCGAGCCCGGGTGTTCTCCGGAGAAACTGGAAGGGGGACGGTGGTCCGCACCTTCTCGTCCGCGCCGCGGTCAGCAGTGACCGAGAGGAGTTTCCCCCTCCTGCACGGTGCAGGAGAGGGCGCCGCAGACGAGCGGTGCGAGTCAGGGGTGCACGGGCAACGGACCGTGTCGCCCGCGCCGGGGACCACACGTCCCCGGTGAGGCGGACGTCTGCCACAGTTGGGCGACGGCCTCGTCCGGTAGGGGGTCAGGCGCTGCCTGACCCGCCAGCCCGCGGGACGGCAGATCACCACCCCGCCATCCATCGACCGGCATGCTGCACCAAAATCGCGCGCCTCCGTGCATCCCGATCCGTGTTCCCGCGCCTACGGCGAGCCGGGCGAGGCACCGCCTCGCCCCTATACGGCGGGACACCCCATCACCGGTCGGGGACAAGGGCATCACCGTGATACGCGACCCCCGCATGGTAGGGGTCAGGCGCTGCCTGACCCGCCGGCCCGCCAGGGCCGGCAACCCACCCCGTCGCCGCTAGCCGCTGTGCCATGTCGATCTTCGCCGGAGCGTCGGCGAGAGGGGTGTACCCGCGCCATC
>DAOTYK010000302.1:0-2895 GCA_034434855.1 Thermomicrobium sp. | reverse complement strand
TCGCTGCCGGAGAGCGCGCTGGGCCCGGACGCGATGACCGTGTCGCGAGCTTCGCGGTGTCTCAGCCGAGCAGCCGAGAAGACACGATACTGCGAGTGGCGTCATGCTTCCCAGTCGAGTTCGCGCTCCTCCTCGATCTTGGCGGGATCGAGCTCCACGCCCATACCGGGCTGGGTCGGAACGCGGATGATCCCGTTCACTGGCTGCACCGGCTCGCGGAAAAAGAACTGCAGGAGTTCGTTCCACTTGAGCAAATACTCGACCCACGGCGCGACCGGTTCAGGAAGTGCGGCGAGCAGTTGGACTGTCGCTGGTACCGAGTGCCCATGGGGGATCAGCGGGATACCGTAGGTGGAGGCGAGCGCGGCGATCTTGACTGTCTCGCTGAGGCCACCTGCCCAGTAAATGTCCGGTTGCAGGACGTCGAGCGCGCCTCGCATCAGCCAGGGAAGGAATCCCCAGCGCGTGTACTCGTGCTCGCCGCCGGCGATGGGGATCGAACTCCGGGCGCGCAGCGCGGCGTAGGCCTCGAGTTGATCCGGCAGGAACGGCTCCTCGATCCAGCGGAGCCGCAGCGGCGCGAGTTCCTGAATCGCGGCCATGGCGAACGACCAGTCCCAGCTCATCCAGGCGTCGAGCATGAGTTCGACGTCATCGCCGACGGCGGCGCGCAGGGCGGCGAAGAGCGCGACCGTTTGCCGCAGCCGTGTCCGGGGGTCGCTGGACGGCCAGCGCGGAAACCACTTTTGGGCGCGAAACCCCTGAGCGACGAGCTGGCGCGCCAGCGCGGTGGCTCGCTCGAGTTCCAGCGAGTAGCCGAGCGTGCTGGCGTAAACTGGCAACTCGGTCCGCACGGGACCACCGAGCAGTCGATGCACGGGATCACCGTTCCAGCGACCGCGCAGATCCCACAGGGCACAGTCGATGGCCGAAATCGCCATCATGACGACGCCCTTGCGACCGTGCACCTGCCAGCGATAGAGCTCGTCCCAGATGCGCTCGATCGCGAGCGGGTCGGCACCGCGCAGGCGAGGTCGCAACTGGATGCCGATGACGCGCGCGACATCGCGGGTGAGTGGGCCGGCGAGACCGGTGACTCCCTCGTCGCTCTCGATCTCGAGAAAGATCTGGCGGAGCCGGTACGGGCCGGGACCCTCCTGTTCGGGAAGCCACCACTCGCGTGGATCGGCGCGGTGCTCCGGGTAAATGTCGAGCGGGCGACTCAGTCGTTCCTCCCAGAACGACCCGGTGTACGGGAACGTGCCAATGACTTCGCGCAGGTGAATAGCAGTGATCCGCATGCTGGCGCTCCTAGGCATCCAGGAGCTCGATGATCCGCTCTGCGACCTGCTCGGTCGTGGCGGTGCCTCCCAGATCAGGGGTGAGCACAGTCCCCTCGTCGGTGAGCCGCTCGATCGCGCGCAGGATGCGTCGAGCAGCGTCGGTCAGCCCAAGGTGCTCGAGCATCATCGCACCGGCCCACACGGTGCCGATCGGGTTCGCGATACCACGACCGGCGATATCCGGGGCGCTGCCGTGCACCGGTTCGAAGAGCGAGGGCACCCCGGGTGCAGCAGCCAGGTTCGCACTCGCAGCGAGGCCGAGGCTCCCCATCAAGGCAGCGCCGAGATCGGTGAGGATGTCGGCGAAGAGATTGCTCCCCACGGCAACGTCGAACCGTTCCGGTGCGCGGACCATGAGTGCGGCCGCAGCGTCGACGAGCAGCGAGGTGACCGTGACATCGGGATAGTCGCGGGCGACTTCTTGGACGACCTCGTCCCAGAGGACCATGCCGAAGCGCTGCGCGTTGCTCTTGGTGATACTCGTCAGGTGCTTGCGCCGGGAACGCGCCAACTGGAAAGCGAACCGGACCACGCGCTCCACGTTGAAGCGCGAGAAGACACTGGTCTCCAGCGCAACCTCATGCGGTGTGCCGACGTGGACGCGACCGCCTACTCCGGCGTACTCACCCTCGGTGTTTTCTCGGACGAAAATCATATCGATGTCTTCGGGACCCTTGTCCCGCAGTGGGCCGCGGAGACCAGGGAGCAGACGGATCGGCCGGACGTTGACGAAGAGATCGAGTTGCTTGCGGATCGGAAGCAAGAGTCCCCACAGCGTCACATGGTCGGGAACATGGGGAGGGTCGCCGACCGCGCCGAAGTAGATCGCATCGAAACGCCGGAGCTGCTCGACGCCGTCCGGCGGCATGAGTGTGCCCGTCTGTCGATAAAAGTCGGATCCCCACGGGAAGAGGTGCCAGTCGAGTTGGGCTTCCTGTGCAACAGCAGCTTCCAGGACGCGTTGACCTGCCGGAATCACCTCCTTGCCGACGCCGTCACCCGGAATCACCGCGATGCGAAACCGCTGCATACAGCCTCCTCGTTCGCACACGATCCTTCGAAGCGCGTGCTGCTCGTCTGCCGCATCATACCCAAGGCCGGGTCGATCGGGAACGAAACGGTTTCAGCTCGCGCTCGCGATCGCGCGGCGGAACGCGTCGGCTGCTTCCTCGCTGCGGACGACGAAGACGATCCGCTCCGGCAATACTGCTCCGCTCGCAGCATGGTCGCGAACAGCACGGACCATCGCTGCCGCGCAGGCGGCGACGTCGAGGCCACCCACACCTGTTCCGAGTGCCGGGAAGGCAACGGATCGCAGGGAACGCTCAGCGCACCGCGTGAGCGCTGCGCGCGTGGCAGCGTAGACGGTCTCTGGCGTGGCGGGAATCATGGCTCCGCGTTCGTCGTAACCCATCGCGGCAGCATGGATGACTGCTGCAAAGGGGAGCCGTCCCGCCGTGGTTACCACGGCTTGCCCGACCGAGATCGGCCCTTGGGCGACTGCTTCCCGCTCGATCTCCTCGCCGCCCGCCCGCTTGATCGCCCCGGCGAC
>DAOTYK010000301.1:0-6894 GCA_034434855.1 Thermomicrobium sp. | reverse complement strand
GCGACGATCGTGTCGATTGCAGTGGGGCCACCGGCCGCTGGCATGCCGATCGCCACTGCTCCAGCCCTGACGACGATGCCTCCGATCGTCGCCTCCCGATACATGGCACCGGACACCTTTCTCGAACCCATGCGCAGCGCCGAGCAGATCTGCAGTCAACCCCGTTCGGAGTGCAGCCCGATCATCGCGCATGCCACAGCGACGACCAGACGATCGCGTTCGGCAAGTGTCATGACGCTGCTCCTTTCCGTCCGCACCGGTCAGCCGTTCGCTCGTGATCGCGAAGTCGCGAGGGGAAAACACCCCGCAACGCTCGTGCAGAGCCGCGACGATGCTGAGTGGCTCGCGATCATCGCCGACTCACCGGACAGTCGCATCGACATGCCGAACGTGCGTGGGATGAAGCAGCTCGCTGCTCGAGTTGCGCTCCCTTGACAACACTCCCCTCCCCCTCGCACACTCGAGCGTTGTTGCAGTGGACGGGGGATGACCGATGAGCAGTCACCACTGGAGCCGCGAGCACTGGTTGGCGATACTGGAGAAAAGTGCCCGTCTCCGCTACGGCCCCGAGCGCACCACAGCGATTACCGACGAACTGCGGGGAATGGCTGACGCACTCGCTCGCCTGCTCGTCGAGCCACTCGACTTCGCGGATGAGCCACCTTTCGACCTACTTCCCGAAAGGCAGGTGCGGGCATGAACCAACTGCTCCACCTCCCGCTCCGCGAAATTCCCACTCGCATCCGGCAGCGCCAGCTCTCGGTGAACGAGCTGATCCAGGCCACGCTCCAGCAGCTCGAGCGCACCGAGGCGGACGTCCAGGCATGGGTGGAGATCGACCGCGATGGTGCCCTCCGCGAGGCCGAGCGGCTCGACCACCTGGCCGCTCGCGGCACTGTCCTGCCCTTGCACGGTGTCCCCGTCGGCCTCAAGGACGTGATCGACGTCGCTGGACTCCCGACTCGTGCTGGCTTCCCACCGCTCGCCGACCGCCCCGCCCAAGCCGACGCCGCGATCGTCGCTCGCCTGCGCGAACTCGGAGCGGTCGTGCTCGGCAAAACCCACACCACCCAACTCGCCTTCGCCGACCCCGCCCCTACCCGCAACCCCTGGGCACCTGACCGCACTCCGGGTGGCTCCAGCTCCGGATCAGCTGCTGCCGTCGCCGCCCGCCAGTCTCCGCTCACCGTCGGCACCCAGACCGCCGGCTCGGTCGTCCGCCCCGCAGCCTACTGCGGTGTCGTCGGTTTCAAACCGAGCCTCGGTTGGTTTCCGCTCGATGGAGTCATTCCGCTGGCTTGGTCGCTCGATCACCTCGGGATCTTCACCCGATCGGTCGAGGATGCAGCCTACGCCTATGTCGCTCTCTGCGCCCACCAGCGACTGGAAGTGCCCCTCGTCACCGAGCCGCCACGCCTTTTCCTGCTCGTCGATTTCCTCGAACTGGCCGAGCCAGAAGTCGCAGCGCACCTTCAGGACGTCGCTCGTCGCTTCCGTGAAGCTGGGGCCCGCATCGAGGAGCGTCGCCTGCCGGTCGACGTCCACCTGCTGTTGGCCGTCCATCACGTCATCATGCTGAGCGAAATGGGTGCCCTCCACCAGCAGATGCTCGAGCGTGACCCCGACGCCTATGGCCCTCGGCTGCGCTCAGCGGTCGAAGTCGGTCAACTCGTCCCCGCCGGTGCACTCCTTCATGCTCGTCGACTCCGCCGACGGCTCGGCACGCTGCTCGACTCTTTCCTCTCCCAAGTCGATGCCGTCATACTTCCCACCGCCTCCGGTCCAGCCCCCGACCGTTCCACGACCGGCGATCGGCGCTTCCAGGCCGTCTGGACGCTTCTCGGCACTCCGGCGCTCTCTCTTCCCAGTGGTCTTACCCATGACGGCCTGCCGCTCGCTACCCAACTCGTCGCACGCTTCGGCCACGATCGTCATCTCTTGCACGTCGCCGCCTGGTGCGAGCGCATTTTGCCCAGCCTACCGCCCCCGCCGCTCGCCTGAGGGAGGCTGACGGGAGTGGAGCACCCATGGGTGTCCTGACTCGTCCGGAGATCCTGCGCCTCATCGAAGCCGGTGAAATCGTCATCGAGCCGTTCGATCCCGACCAGGTCGGCCCGGCCTCGATCGACCTTCACCTCGGCCGCGAGTTCCGCCTGTTCAAGCACGCCCGGGAGATCCTCCACGTGACCGAGGAAACCGATCACCGCGAGGTGACCGAATTGGTGACCGTGGAGGATCATCTGCTTCTCCTACCAGGTCAGGCTGTCCTCGGCATCACCGAGGAGCGACTCACCCTCCCGGACTATCTCTGCGGTTGGATCCAGGGGCGCAGTCGCTTTGCCCGCGTCGGTCTCATGGTCCACGTCACCGCCAATTTCATCCAACCCGGTATGATCCGGACGCGCCAAGTGCTCGAAATGAACAACGCCGGCCCCGTCCCCCTCGCCATTCGCCCCGGCATCCGCATCTGCCAGATCATTCTCGAGGAGTGCGTCGGCCGCGCTCGCTATGCGGGGCGCTTCCAAGGGCAGGAGCACCCCTGAGCGCCCCTGCTTGGGCCTCCTCCCCGCCTCGGCACACCCCTCGAGCACCGCGCGCAGCAGCCCGCATGCCGCCGTCGCGAAGGAACGGCCGGGCAACGGTGCGCCACCACGCGGCTCTTCCTCGCTGTCCCGGCCACTTCGTCAGCGCACGATCGTCCGCCGCGTCTCGGAGAGCATCGCCTCCAGTTCCGCCGCACTGATCAGCGCAAGGTCTCCCCGAACCGTCAACTTGAGCGCCGCCAGTGCAACGCCCATGCGCAACCCGCGCTCCAGATCCCGCCCATCCAGATAGCCGTGCAGAAAGCCTGCCGCAAAGGCATCCCCGGCGCCGACCCGATCGATGACCGTCGCCGGGAGCGCCTCCACCGTCAGCCGCTCCCCCTCCCGCGTCACGGCCACCGCTCCCCCTTCGCCAAGCGTCAGCACCGTCACCCCAGCGCCGAACCGTCCCGCGAGCTGCTCGGCGACCTCCAGCGCCGTCCCCTCCAGCCCCCACAGGGTCCGCGCATCCCCCTCTCCGCAAAACAAGACCGTTGCCCCCGCACAGAACGGCTCCAAAACGCGTGCGGCCTCGTCCGGCCTCCATAACCGGCTCCGGTAGTTCACGTCGAACGACACCGGCACACCGCTTGCCCGCGCCCGTTCGATCAACCGCTCGGCTACTACCCGGCAACCGGCGCTCAGCGCTGGAGTGATGCCCGTCAGGTGCAGCCAGCGCCCACCCGCCACGAAGTCGATCGGAAACACCGCCGGATCGACCTGCGCCACCGCCGATCCAGCCCGATCGTAGAGCACCGCGGTCGGCCGCGGCGGCACACCGGTGTCCAGATAGTAGACCCCCACGCGCCCCCACTCGACCCACTGCACCCACCTGGTATCCACCCCGTGCCAGGCGAGCTCGCGCGCGATCCGCTCCCCGAGCGGATTGCGCGGCAGCACCGAGGCCCAGGCCGTCCGGCGTCCCAACCGGGCCAGCGCCACGAGCACGTTCGCCTCCGCACCACCGATCCCCACTTCGAGCCGCGTCGCCGTCTCCAAGCGCTCCCCGAGCGGCACGGCGAGCCGGATCATCGTTTCACCGAAGCTCACCACATCCCACTGCACCGTACTCTTCCTCACAGCCGCTCGCTCATTTCAGTCAGCGACTGGACCGTCCGGTGGGGCTGCTTGCCGAGCGCGTCCAATACGCTCCCCGCCCGGTTCACCCAGCAGACGCGAAAGCCGTAGCGCAGCGCCCCAGCGACATCGAAGCCGTTCGCCGAGCAAAAGAGGATCCGCTCCGGCGGCACGACGAGGTGAGCAGGCGCCAAGGCATAGACTGCTGGCGACGGCTTGTAACGCCGCACAGCATCGGCACTCAACACCGCCTCGAACCGCTCGCGCAGTCCGGCCATCCGCAAGAGCTGCTCGAGCATCATCGGACTGCCGTTGGATAGGACGGCCAGCCGCAATCCCCGCTCCGCGAGCCTCTCCAACGCCATCGCTGTTTCCGGGAACGGATCCAGTTCCAACCACCCGTGCAGAAGATGCTCGCGCTCTTCGGGCAGGAGCTCCAGTTCCAGCTGTTCGCACGCTGCATCGAGTGCTTGAGCCGTTACCACCCAGAAATCCTCGTATTCTCCCAAGATCGTGCGCAGGAAACTGTGCTCCAATTGCTTGGTCCGCCAACGGTCGAGCAAGGGGACATCACCGACGATGGCCCTCGCCCGCTCCGCCAGTCGTCCGAACCCGAATAACGTCCCGTACACATCGAAGACGACCGCCTCGATCGTTTCCTCGTTCACCCGCATCCCCCCGTGGCATGGTACTAGGCCGAATCGTAGGCGCTTCGCGTGAGCACGGCAACTGGCACGCGACCGGTGCCGCACACCGAGATGGCCGACCGGTTTTGCTGTCCTGATCGCGGTCCATCGCCTTCGCGAGCGCTCCTCACCACGACCCCACGAGCCGGCTCGTTGTACCCTGGAAGTGCTGGCTCGAGGAGGGGCAGCGTGTGGAAGCAGGTCCTCGTCGTTTTTCTTGCCGTCACCGTTTTCGTCACCATGCTCCCGGTCCGCGAGGCGCCCACTTCCCCCTTCGCCAGTCCTGCCTTCGAGCAGGTCTGGTTGCGCGATCAGAACGGCCTGCTCGACCTCTGGGGACAAGCTCCGCTCGCCTGGCGACTCGAGCCCTATGCCGATGCTCCGTCCGGACGCCGCCTCGTCCAATACTTCGATCGTGGTCGCATGGAGCTCACCAGCGAGGCTGGCTCGACCCGCACGCTGGTCACGCAAGGTCGACTCGCCTGGGAACTCACCACCGGTCAGATCGCCCTCGGCAGTGATCTCACCGCGCGCCGTCCACCACCCGACATCGCGATCGACGGTGGTTCACCCGATCCGCGCGTGCCGACCTATGCGGCACTCGCCCGCCTCGTCGGTCAGCCGGCCACTGACCGAACCGGCTGGCCGCAACCCATCGATCAGTGGCTCACCGCCGACGGCACGCTCCGCACGGCGACACCGCCAGCACCGGTTCGCATGGGTCGCTTCGTCACCACGACACGCCACAACCTGCCCGACGTCACCGTCGCCCTTTTCGACCGCTCGCCCCTCGGCCCCACCGCCTGGCTCGAAACCTTCGGCTACCCGATCAGCGAGCCCGTTTGGGCATACTACCGTCGGGGCGACGTCGCCATCCCCGCGCTCGTCCAGGTGTTCGAGCGCCGCATCCTGCTCTACTTTCCATCCCTCCCAGCCGACCAACGCTTCACTGTCGCCAACACCGGACGCCACTACTACCGCTGGCGCTACGGGAGCGAACCGACTGCTCCCTGGCCAGCACCGCGCCCTGGCACCCCCCTCCCGCTCGAGGTGCCGACCCACTTCCGAGCTGGTCTCCTCCTGGACGGGGTTGGCGATCCGATCGACCTGACACTCGCTCCCGACGGCAATCTCCTCGTCCTCACTGCCGCCGGCACCATGCTCCTGGTGGCCGCGGAGGACAGCCAGGGTCGTGCCTCCCGCCTGACCACGTTCGCCTCGGGTTTCCTCGCGCCACGCGGCGTCGTCTCCAGCGGCGGGTGGGTGTACGTCGCCGACGATCGCGGGCTCGTTCGGCTGCGCGACGACGACGGTGACGGCATCGCGGACCGTACCGAGTTGCTGCCCCTCGGCCTCCGCCCATTGCCTGGGCCAGCCGGTGCCCCGGTCGTCGACGAGCGGGGACGTCTCGTACTCGCCGCCAGCTCCACCGACGCACCAGAGACACCCCTCCTGTACGTCATCGAGGATCGCCGAGCTTCGCCGCTCGGCCCTGCCCCCGATCATTTAGCCCGCTTGTTCACCTGGGGAGAACTGCTGCTCGCGGTCACGCAAGCGGAAGGCGAGCCGGCCACCGTCTTGCGCCTGACCGCGCGCGATGGTCCCTCTGCCTCGCGCCCGCTCCTCGACTTTCCCCCGGATGTCGTCCTCTCCAGTGGGATCGTCTACACCGTCCCACTTTGGGAAGACCCGATCCCTGGTACGTGGCTGTTTTGTGGAACGCGCAATGGAAGCGGTCTCGTGCTCCGCGCCCTTCCACGCTCCGATGCCCAAAGTGCCGAGCTGGCACCGTTCGTGACCGGACTCCGTCGCCCGGTCGCTCTCGCTATCGGCCTGGATGGCACGATCTACATCGCGGACGCCGGTACTGGCCAAGTCGTCAAGCTGGTTCCCACGCTCCACTCGAGCCGATGAAGCGGTCAGAGATCGCTGGGTCCACCGTTCGGCTTTCCAGCCCCTAGTTCCTTGGCACGCCGGTAGGCTGCCCAGACCGCGCGCGCGATCACGGTCCGCAGTCCACCGCGCTCCATCTCGTAGAGCGCTGCCGCAGAAGTCCCACCCGGCGTCGTCACCATGTTCCGCAACTCCGCCGGGTGCTTACCCGTTTCCTGCGCGAACAGGACCGAACCCAGGATCGTCTGTTGGACGAGCTGCTCCGCCACACTGCGCGAGAAGCCGAGATGCACGCCCGCATCGATCAGCGCTTCCATGATCAGGAAGACGTAGGCTGGACCGGTCCCGCTGAGCGCCGTCGCCATGTCGACGAAGTCCTCGTTGTCGACGCGGATCGCCAGCCCCATCGCTTCCAGTACCGTCCGCACCAGCCGCTCGTCCTCCGCCGTAACCGCCGGCGCCGGGCACCACACGGTCGCCCCGTACCCGATCTGGGCTGGCGTATTCGGCATCGAACGCACGACTCGCTCGTGTCGCAGCCCCGTTTGCAATCGCTCGATCGTGGCTCCAGCCACGATCGACAGAACCACTTGCTCGGCACGCAGTCGCCCCGCCAGATCGCGCATCGCCGCATCCAGCGTCTGTGGCTTGACCGA
>DAOTYK010000300.1:0-10823 GCA_034434855.1 Thermomicrobium sp. | reverse complement strand
AGCCGTATACTGCGGCTGGTGACCCGCGGGGGTGGAGCGGTGACGCTGGGTCAGCTCCTCCAGCTGGTGCTCCTGGGGACGATCTGGGGGAGTTCGTACCTCTTCATCAAGCTCGCGGTGGCAGGGATGCCACCGCTCGCTCTGGTCGAAGGGCGTCTGCTCCTCGGCGCACTCGTGCTGCTCGCTGTGCGGCGGGTGACTGGTCAGCCATGGCCGACACGGACAGTGTGGCCGCACCTCGCGCTCATGGCGGTGATCGGGAACATCGTTCCGTTTCTTTTGATCGCCTGGAGCGAGCAGCACATCGATTCCGGTCTCGCGTCGGTCCTGAACGCGACGACACCGTTCTTCACGGTCCTCTTCGCCGTGCTGATCTTCCGAGCCGAACGGCTCACCGCGGCCAAAGCGATCGGCGTGACGCTCGGCTTTCTCGGTGTCGCCGTGCTCAGCGGTGCGGACCTGGCGGCACTCGGTGCCGCTTCGACGCAGGGTCAACTGGCCGTGCTGGCCTCCAGCGCCTGCTACGGCCTGGGCTTCGCGTATGCGCGCCGTTTCCTGCGTGGGGCACCATTGGCCTTGGCCGCTGGCCAGATCGCGCTGGCCGCGCTGATCCTGCTTCCGCCGGCGCTCTCAGCTGGGGATCTCGCGGCGCTGCGTGTGGGTCCCGCGGAGGTCGTCTCGGTTCTCGTACTGGGTGTCCTGAGTAGTGGCCTGGCCTACGTGCTCTATTACCGGCTGATCGCGGCTGCCGGTGCGGTGATCGCTTCCTTGGCGACCTATCTGATGCCGCCGGTGGGAGTCACACTGGGCTGGCTGGTGCTCGGCGAACCGGTGGGCTGGCGCCTGGTGGTCGGTGTCGTGCTCATCCTTTTCGGGATGGCGGTCGTCCAGGGGCGAGCCGGTCGGTCGGTCTGGCGAGGGCGCACGGCAGGCGCGAGTGCCAAGCTGACTGACGATTAGGGCAGGGTGAGGATCTCCGGGCCGTTCTCGGTGATGGCGACGGTGTGCTCGAACTGGGCGGAGAGACTGCCGTCAGCCGTGACGACTGTCCAGCGATCGGGGAGGACGCGGGTCTCCGGTCGGCCGGCGGCGATCATCGGCTCGATGGTGATGACCATACCGGGACGGAGGATGGGCCCCTGACCGGGGGGCCCGTAGTGGGGAAGCATCGGTTCCTCGTGCAGGCTGCGGCCGATCCCGTGCCCGTACAAGTTGCGGATGACCGAAAAACCGTGTGCCTCGACGTGCTGCTGGATGGCGTGGGAAATATCGGTGAGTCGCCGACCGGCGTGCGCCTGGGCGATCCCGATCTCCAGCGCTTCGCGGCAGACGCGCAGGAGCTTCTCGGCTTCCGGGGAGACTCGTCCCACGGGAACGGTGATCGTCGCGTCGCCATGGTAGCCGCGGTAGCGGGCACCGACGTCGATCCCGACGATATCTCCTTCGGCGAGGACGCGCGAGCCGGGGATGCCGTGCACGACTTCCTCGTTGACCGAGACGCAGATGGAGGCCGGGAAACCGCGGTAGCCCTTGAAGGAGGGAACCGCGCCGTGCCGGCGGATGATCCGCTCGGCGATCCGGTCGAGTTCGGCCGTGGTGATACCGGGGCGGACCGTCTCGGCGAGCGTAGCCAGGACTTCGGCGACGATCTTGCCGGCTTCGCGCATGAGGCGGATCTGTTCAGGTCGCTTGAGGACGATCGCCACGCCTCGCCCCTCCAGTGGGCCGCGTCGCAGCGGCCAACTGGAAAGTATAGCACTGGTTGTCGCGTCGTACCGGTCGGGCGGTGCGTTGCCCTGGTGGCTGGCGTGATCGGGGTGACGTGGTTCCTGTCGGCTGCGGTGGCGAGTCGAGTGGCCGAGGTCTGGTCGCGGGCGGTGCGATCCGGAAGGCTCGCTCGTCCGTCTGGCTGATGGACGGTTGCCGAGTGAAGCGAGGGGGGAAGTCGAGCAGCTGCTCGGACGGGCGATGGTTCCGGTACTCGTCGCGCTGGCCGTCTTCGCGCTACCGGTGGCGGCGCTGGAGTCGGTGACGATCCCGCGCCGCGAGCAGAGCGGTTCGGGGCGATCGGGTACAGCGGTGCTCACCGCCGTGGGGAACCAGACACGGGTGGTGGCGACGCGCTCCAATCCGCCGGCTGGTGCGGCGCAACCGGCGCGTATCCACGAGGAGACGTGCGCGAGCTCGAACCCCAAGCCGCGTTATCCCTTGCAGAGCCTCGTGGACGGACGACCGGAGACGGTGGTCGATGTCCCTTTGGCTGAGCTCCTCGCTGGTCAGTTCGCGATCAACGTGAACGAGGCACAGCAGCGGGTCAACACCTCCGTGGCATGCGGTGAGATCGGGTCCCGAGTGACGCCAGCCACCGGTGCAGGGCCGCGCACGCTGCCGGGCTGGCTGATCGCCGCGGCGCTGCTGTCAGGTTTCATCTCCGTCGCTACTGGGTTCGGTTTGCGGCTGGCCCGCCGCGAGAAGGGGTTCGGTGATGCGTCGCGCCTGGTCGATCGTCGCCGGGCTCGCGGTACTCTTGGCCACCGGCTGTGGTGGGCGCGCGAGCAGCGGAATCATGTCCAGTGGGGCCGGCGACTCGGGGTACGACGGCCCCGACGACGATGGCTCGCAGTCAGTCACGGTCATGCCGACCCCTGCCGCTGCTGGTTCACCGAGCGCACTGCGAGCTCTCAGCCCGGTGCCCGGAGCAGTTGCGCCGACGGCGATCTCGATTATTGCGGAGGGTAGGACGGTCGAGATCGCGGTGGTGAACTTCGGTTTCCAGCCGGCCGAGATCAGCGTCGCTGCCGGTACGACCGTTGTCTGGCGGAACCTCTCGCCGACGACGCTTACGGTGGCGGCGAAGAAGCGCTCTTTCGAGAGCGAACTCGTCGAGCCGGGCGGCTCGTACTCGGTCACGCTCCGCGAGCCGGGAGTCGACGAGTACGAGTACCCGCTGCACCCGGAGATGATAGGGTGCATCGTCGTCCGTTGAAGGATAGGGTATGCTTGCCCGGCGGTCGGGGGGCGTGGCGAGGACGCGCGGATGTATTGTCCGAGCTGTGGGACGGAGCAGCCGCCGGGGCCAGTGTGTCTCGCCTGTGGACGATCGTTCCGGCGCCAGCCGGAGGTCTGGAGAGGACCGCGCCCGGTCCGGCGCTATCAGCGTCGCGGGGTGAGTGGTCGCTTGCTGGGATGCACCACGACGCTCGTCGTCGGGCTGGTCGTCGTCCTAGCGGCGACTGCCTTCTTGACGCGCGAGCCGGTTCGCGCACCGGTCGAGGAAGCGGGAGCGAGGTCCAGCGTCGCGGTGGCGCCCTCACCGGCGGTGCCCATCGGTCAGGGCGCGTCGCCGGTCGTCGGTGACCGAAGGGTGACCGTCACCGAAGAGGAACTCGACCGGTGGCTGGCCGAGCACGCGGCCGAGCTGCGCCCAGCCAGTGACCCGCAGGCCGAGATCGACGCGGACGGGATCGCTCTCCACGTGCGGATCTACGGGTTGGGAGCGACCTATCGCGCCCGGCCGGTGGTACGGGATGGGCGTCTGGTTTTGGAGGATGGGCGGATCGAAGGGCCGTTGGGCTTGGGGATGAGTGCCGAGAGCGTGACGGCCCGGTTGCAGGCGGCGTTGGACGAGCGACTGGCACGAGAGGGGCTGCGGCCCGTGGCGATCGAGCTCCAACCGGGCGCACTGACCGTGGAATTCGAGCCGGTCGAAGGATGAAGGCGGGCGGACAAGCGAGCGATCCGGTCGCAGTCGTGCGGGCAGTGCTGGCAGCGCTGAACCGGGGAGACCTGGAGACAGCGCTCCGCTACTGTGCCGATGACATCGTCCTGTGGGCGCCGGGACCGACTCCATCCGGCACCGAACTCCGGGGCAAGCAGGCCCTCCGGGCTTTCCTGGAGGCGAGCGAGGCGACCTGGCCGGACAGCTGGGCAGCGGTGCGGACACTGGTGGCTGCCGGCGATGAGGTCGCCGTCGAGTTGGTGGCGACGGCGACGCACGCGGGGGACCGGGTGACGCAGCCGATGGCTGCCTTCTTCACAGTGCGTGACGGGCTGATCGTGCGCCAGGCCTGCTACTTCGATCTGGCTGGACTGCTCGCGCACTTGCAGGAGCGTGGACTGGCGTAGGGGTGTCCCGGCGAGGGAACCGATCTCGTGCCAGCGACGGAAGGGGCTGCGGCTGCGGAAGGGTCGGCTGGGGGCGGTGCGGGCGTGCTGGACAGGGAACCATGAGGGTCACGCTGACACGTGGTGCGGCGAGGCGGGTGGCTCGCCGCGCCGGATCCGGGTGACGATAGGGGCGGCTGCTCGCGCCGCTGCCGGGTGCCGGGTCGGGGCGGGTGGCGACGTGCCTCGTGGGCCGCTGCGGAGGTACGGTCGGAGCGTTCATCGGATCGTCACGGGCGGTGGCTGGACGCGGGTATCCGCTTGGTGGCATACTTGCCAGTGCCGGGGGATCCAGAAGCACCCGGCCCCACCATCGCACACCTGTCTCATCTCCTCCTCACGTGCGAGGCAGCCGGCTTTTCCGCGGCTGCCTCGTGCGTCGTTCGGACGGGTCTCCGATCGAGCGAGTACAATCGAAAAGAATCGGCCGAGGCTGCATTAAGCGCCTGGCTCGTCGCATCGAGGGATCGAGTATGGATGAGCGCAACCGCACACCGCGCGAACAGCGCGAACGCTCCGCGAATCCGGTCGGGAAAGCCCTGCGCGGGATCTTCGGCTCGCGCTTCGGCCTGCTGTGGATCATCGTGGGGCTGATCTTGTTCTACAACCTGTACGCGGTGTTCCGCCCGGAGCGGAGCGGGCCGCAGTCGGAGATCGCCTATTCCAGTTTCGTCACCGTCGTCGAGAAGGGGCTGGTCTCGACGGTGACGTTGTCCGGGCAGACGGTCGATGGCCAGTTCACCCAGCCACTGCGGGTGGCCAATGGCATCGTCTATCTACCGGGTGAGCCGTTGCCCGATACGGTGGACCCTGCGCAGGTCCGTTCGGTGACGCGCTTCCGCACGGTGATCCCGGAGAATACGCAGGCCGAGGTGACGGCCTTTCTCCAGCAGCACGACGTGTTGTTGAAGGTGCAGCCGTCCGGTGGTGCCTCGTTTCCGGGGCTCCTGCTGAGTGTCCTGCCGTTCGTGTTCCTGATCGGTCTCTTGTTCCTGTTGGGGCGCAATCTCAGTCGGGGGCAACAGAACGTCTTTAGCTTCGGGCGCTCGCGGGCACGGGTCTACGACGTCGAGCGTCCGCAGGTGACCTTCGCGGACGTGGCGGGGGAAGAAGAGGCCAAGGCGGAGCTCGCGCAAGTGGTCGACTTCCTGAAGAACCCTGCCAAGTACCACCGGATCGGGGCGCGTTTGCCGCGCGGCGTGCTCTTGGTCGGCCCACCCGGTACGGGGAAGACGCTCCTGGCGCGGGCGGTGGCTGGGGAGGCGGGTGTGCCGTTCTTCAGCGTGAGCGCGTCCGAGTTCGTCGAGATGTTCGTCGGCGTCGGCGCCAGTCGGGTGCGCGATCTCTTCGAGCGAGCCAAGGCGCAGGCACCGGCCATCATCTTCATCGACGAGCTGGATGCCGTCGGACGGCAGCGGTTCGCTGGCTTGGGCGTGGGGAACGACGAGCGAGAGCAGACTCTCAACCAGCTCTTGGTCGAGATGGACGGGTTCGAGGCCCACACCGACGTGGTGGTCATCGCGGCCACCAACCGGCCGGACGTGCTGGATCCGGCGCTGCTGCGACCGGGGCGATTCGACCGGCAGGTCGTGGTCGGGTTGCCGGACAAGCGGGGACGGGCCGCGATCCTGCGCATCCACACGCGCGGGATTCCGATCGCGCCCGACGTCGATTTGGACGGGCTGGCCGCGGCGACGCCGGGGTTTTCCGGAGCGGACTTGGCCAACCTGGTCAACGAGGCGGCGCTGGTCGCAGCGCGTCGCGGGAAACAGGTCGTGGACCGCTCCGATTTCGAGGAAGCACTCGACAAGATGCTGCTCGGGACCACGCGCTCGCTCCTGATGAGCGAGGAAGAGCGGCGCTTGGTGGCCTATCACGAGGCGGGACACGCAGTGGTCGCCTA
This sequence comes from Thermomicrobium sp., assembly GCA_034434855.1. Taxonomy (GTDB): domain Bacteria; phylum Chloroflexota; class Chloroflexia; order Thermomicrobiales; family Thermomicrobiaceae; genus Thermomicrobium. The sequence continues at coordinate 4,756 of DAOTYK010000300.1, read as the reverse complement.
CTTCACCCCCGGCTCGGACCCCTTGCGCAAGATCAGCATCGTGCCGCGGGGACGGGCGTTGGGGGTGACGGTCCAGGCCCCCGAGGAGGATCGCTTCAACTACACGCGGAACCAGCTCTTGGGGCGTCTGGCTGTGCTCTTGGGTGGACGTGCCGCCGAGCAGTTGGTGTTCCACGAGGTGACGACTGGAGCGCAGAACGACCTGAAGGAGGCGACCCAGCTCGCTCGTCGGATGGTCGGTCTGTGGGGGATGAGCGAGGAACTCGGGCCCGTCTACCTCGGGCTGGGCGAACAGCACGTCTTCCTGGGGCGCGAGATCGTCCAGGACCACAGCATCGGCACGAGCACGCTGGACCGGGCAGACCAGGCGGTGCAGCGGCTGCTCAATGAGGCGATGGAGCGGGCTGAACGGATCTTGCGCGAGCACCGGGAAGAGTTGGACCGGTTGGCTGACCTCCTGATCGCCGAGGAGACGGTCGGGCCGGAGAAGATCCGCGAGGTCCTGGGTGAACAACCGGTCGCAGCTGGGGACGACTGAGCGACCGACCGGGACGACGAGCGGTCCGCGGGGCGAGCGCCTCGCGGGCCGCGCTGGTTCGCTGAAGGAGAGTGGTGGAGGAGCGGCGGAGCGGTGCGGCGCGAAGCGGGGACGCGTTCACGACATATCCCTGTCGAGCTGGGTCCAGGACAGTACAGCCGGTGGTTCGTCGTCATCACGGCGGTCTTCGTCACCACGCTGATCGTCTCCAACATCGTGGCGGTCAAGATCGGCGATGTCTGGGGGCTGTACGTTCCAGCCGGGACAGTGACGGTCTTTCCGCTCGCCTACATCTTCGGCGATGTGTTGACCGAGGTCTACGGCTATCGACGTGCCCGGCTGGTCATCTGGCTGGGGTTCGCGTGCAATCTCTTGGCTGTGGCGGCCTTCGCGGCGACGCAGTATCTGCCGGCTGCTCCGTTCTGGGATGGGCAAGCGGCCTACGAGCGGATCCTCGGCTACACACCTCGTCTCCTGGTGGCTTCCTTCCTCGCCTATCTGGTCGGCGAGTTCGCCAATGCTGCCGTGCTCTCGCGTCTCAAGCTCCTGACACATGGGCGATTGCTCTGGGTGCGGACGATCGGCTCGACGCTGGTCGGGCAAGGATTGGATTCGCTCGTCTTCGTGACGGTCGCCTTCGTCGGTACGCTAGCCGGGCCGGACCTCGTGCGCACGATGGTGACGGCGTGGCTGGTGAAGTCGGCCTACGAGGCGCTGGCGACGCCGCTGACGTACCTCATAGTGAACGGGTTGAAGCGTGCCGAGGGCGTCGACGCGTACGATTACGGGGTGAACCTCTCGCCGTTCCGCTTCGATTGAGAGCGCCACAGGGTGAAAGAGGCCGGGTGGAATCGTACGCGGCCGATCCCACCCGGCCCGCTCGGAGTCAGCTCCCGATCCGGGGATCCCCGGTGCGCTTCCAGACGGCGATGACGCTGGGGCGTGGAATGGTGCCGTCCGGCCAGCTGGAGAGCGGCGCGGTGAGCGAGCCACCCTCGCCGGGGTGTTGGATGGCACAAAAGAGCGTCTGGTAGTCGGGTGCGAACTCCGGACCGCAGACTTCACAGCCACGAGGCCCGCTCAGGAACATGCGGACGAATCCGCGCTCATCGCCGCTCGTCGGGACCGCGTAGATGCCGTCGTTGCGCCGGAACGTACTGGGCTGACCATCGGTGGCGATCCACATGTTGCCCCAAGCGTCGAAGGTGATGTTGTCCGGACAAGAGATCGGACTGATGAGGCGCGGGTCGAAGCCCGCCGCGAAGACGCCGTCGTCCGGATTGGCTGGATCGCCACAGAGCAGGAAGATCTCCCAGCGGAAGCGCGTCGCGGTGGCGTCACCGTCCTCGATCAACTCGATGATGTGGCCGTGGCGGTTGTTGCCGCGCGGATTGGCGGGATCGATCTGGTTCCAGTTGCGGCGCGCGTTGTTGGTGCAGACGATGTAGACGCGGCCGTTGACCGGATTGGTCTCGATGTCCTCCGGTCGATCCATCTTGGTCGCGCCGAGAAGATCGGCAGCGCGGCGAGTGTTGACCAGCACGTCGGCTTGGGAGCGGAAGCCGTTCGCTTCGGTCAAGGGACCGTAGCCGTGGACGAGCGGGAGCCATTCGCCAGTGCCGTCGGCGTCGAAGCGGGCGACATAGAGCGTGCCGGAATCGAGCAACGAGAAGTTGGCCCGGCGGTCGCGGGGATCGTAGCGCCCCTCGCTGACGAACTTGTACACGTACTCGAAGCGCTCGTCGTCGCCGGAATAGACGACGACCCGCCCATCGCGGGCGATGACGACCGTCGCGGCCTCGTGCTTGAAGCGGCCGAGCGCGGTGCGCTTCTTGGGTACGAAGGTCGGATCGTAGGGATCGATCTCGACCACCCACCCGAAGCGGAACGGCTCGTTCGGTTCCTGGCTCACATCGAAGCGTCGGTCGAAGCGTTCCCAGCGGCGCTCGGAGGCTTCGCTGGGGATACCGTATCGCCGGTGGATGGCATAGCGGGGGTCGCTCGCATCGAGTCCGGAGAGATTACCGAAGTACTGGTGGAAGTTCTCTTCGCAGGTCAGGAGCGTACCCCACGGGGTCTTGCCACCGGCGCAATTGTTGAGGGTGCCGTAGACCACGGTGCCCGTGCTGTCCGTGCTCGTTTTCAGCCAATCGGAGCCAGCGGCGGGACCGGTCAGCTCGCAGCGCGTCGTGCCCGTGACGCGCCGGTTGTAGGTGGAGCCGGGTAGGTAGTGCCACTGTCCGCGCTCGCGCTGGAGAACCTCGACGATGGTGACACCGTGCGCTTCCAATTCGACCGCCACCTGCCAGGCTTCAGGGTCACCTTCGCGGTAGCCGGGGAACATCAGTTCCGGGTTCGTGTACTCGTGGTTCACGGCGAGGAGCCCGCGAGAACCGGAAGCAGCCCCTCCGCCCAGCGGGAAGAGGCCGACGAAGTCGCAGTTGTAGCCGAATTGCTGCGCTTGGGCTTCCGGAGACTGCTCACCGAAACGGAACTCCGGCCCCCAGCTCTGCAACGGATCGCCCCAGCGGATGATGACGCGACTCTCGTACCCCTCCGGTACGGTTACTTCGTCGCGAGCGTTGAGTGCGATCGGACGGAAGGTGAGGCGACCGCGCTGGCTCGCTTCAGCAGACTCCTGCCGGCCCACCGCGAGCACCAGCGCGACCGTCGCGGCCCCACCGATGAGGCTCCGACGGCTCAAGCGCTGAGCGAGGACGTTCTCGAAAGTCAGGTTCTCGCTGGGGTTCACGGGTTGGGTGAAACATTTGCTCCCGCAGGCCCACTGGCACTTGGCGAGCCAAGCCGCGAGCGTCGGGGAGAGCGGTACGACTGTACGACGTCCCATACTGCTCCTCCCTTTCTCGAGTCCGTCATAGTCGTCACACTCTGGATACCGTCTGCCTGGGACGGTTCGATGGAGAAACTGTGAAGAACTCGTGACCGTTCGGTAAACGGAGGCGGCTCGTCCGATGAGCCCGGAGCCCTTGGGCAGGCGAACGAACGAGAGGAAGCGGGTGAGCGTGCCGTCTTGTCCCGATCGTTGGCTATCGCTCTTCCTGTCTCGAAGGCTGGAGGATCCATCGCGGCGGAAGACACGGGCCCGCGCCTCGTGCGACAGCCAGGAGACGCGTGTGCTACGATACGACAACAGCGAGGAGAGCGGGTGGGTGAGGGCGAGGTGCGGTGATGGAACTCGGTCAGCTCCTGCAGAAGCGCGTCGGTTTGCTCTTCCCGGGTCAGGGAAGCCAGCACGTCGGCATGGGACAACGGGTGCATCAGCTCTCAGTGGCGGCTCGGCGGATCTTCGCCCAAGCGGAGGACGTTCTGGGGCTTCCGCTGCGCCGGCTGTGCTTCGAGGGCCCAGCCGAGGAGTTGGCCGATACGGCGAACGCCCAGCCGGCTATCTTGACGGTGAGTTTGGCCTACTTGGAAGCGTTGCGCGAGCGGCTGCGCGCATTGGGGGCCTCGCTCCAGCCGGCCGTGGTGGCCGGGCACAGCCTGGGTGAATTTACCGCATTGGTCGCGGCCAACGCGCTGCGCTTCGAGGACGCGTTGCGCCTGGTCCGCGAGCGGGGCCGCTTGATGCGCGAGGTGAGCCAGGAGCGTCCCGGCGGCATGGCGGCCGTGATCGGACTGGAGCGCGACGCGTTGGAGGAGGTCTGTCGCGAGGCAGGTGAGCTGGGGCTGGTGGTAGTGGCGAACGACAACTCCCCCGGCCAACTGGTGATTTCCGGTGAGGAGCGAGCGCTCCAGCGCGCGATGGCGCTGGCCCAGCGCAGAGGCGCCAAGCGCGTCGTGCGACTCGGCGTCACGGTCGCCTCGCACTCGCCGCTCATGGAGCGGGTCGCTCACGCCTTGGCCGAGATGCTGGCGCGGATCCCCTTGCGAGAGCCCGAGATCCCGATCGTGGCCAATGTGACCGGCCGCATCCTTTCCACGGTGGAAGAGATCCGGCGCGAGCTGGCCTGTCAGGTCGCGCAGCCTGTGCAGTGGACGACGAGCGTGCGCGAGATGACAAACCGGGGCGTGACGACCTTCTTGGAGGTCGGTCCGGGACAAGTGCTGACCGGACTGGTCAGGAAGATCCAGCGCGACGTGGAAGCCTATTCGATGCGTGACCTCGGTCTCGAATCGTGAGAAACGGACGAGGAGGACGGTGTGCACCGCGTGGTCGTGACCGGGCTCGGGGCGATCACACCGCTGGGGCTGGATGTG
>DAOTYK010000299.1:0-5870 GCA_034434855.1 Thermomicrobium sp. | reverse complement strand
AAGACTGTTTGGTGGTCGAGAATCTCGAACCCGGTTTTCTCGGCCGCGACTTGGCGCGCGAGCAATGCGGTCGGCACCTCGACGTCGACGAGTTCGCCACACACCACGCAGTGCACGTGGTCATGACGATCGGTCCGGCGATCGAACCGGCTGGCATTGTCCCCGAACGGAAATTCTTGAATCAAGCCGTGCTTGGCCAAAAGGTGCAGCGTCCGGTACACCGTCCCATAGGCGATCGTCGGGTACTTGCGTCGCACTCGCTCGTAGATCTCGGCCGCGGTGAGGTGCCGTTCCGCATTCTGCACTTCGGCCAAGATCGCCATCCGTTGCGGTGTCATTCGAAAACCGGCCGGGATCATGATCGGCGACTCACTCCCATGTGAGAATGATTCTCGTTCTCACCTGTGCTATACCTTACCGCGTCGCTCGGGATTCGTCAACCATCGAAGGGGTCGAGATGGACAAGCAGGAGCTGATGGAGCAAATCGTCGAGCACTATCGCCGGCCGCGTCATCGCTACGCTCTGCCGGATGCCGATGTGGTGATGCCCGGGGGCAATCCAGGCTGCGGCGATATCGTCACCATCTATCTCAAGGTCGACGAGCGGGGACACCTGATCGCGGAGGCTTCGTTCGAAGGCGAGGGGTGTACCATCAGCCAAGCAGCGGCGGATCTCCTCCTCGACCTCGTGAATGAAGAGCGATGGACGCTCGAGCAGGTCCTGGAAGCCGACTACCACTTGATGGAAGAACTAGTCGGCGAGGAGGCAGTCAAGCTACGGCCCCGCTGCGCGACACTGGCTCTGGGAACGCTCAAGGCGGCGGTCACCAAGTACTTGCGCGACCAGCTGCGTCGCGAGGCCGGTCTCGAGGTGGTCGAGCGGGAGAACGAGCGCTTCGGCATCGTGACCGGAGAGCTGCCATCGACTGAGGCATCGCACAGCTAGCTCGTGGAGCGTCGTTCGCGTCGGAGTTCCTCGACGAAGGCTGCCAGATGCTCGCGGAGCTGCGGGCCGAAGCCGGACACCGTCACGAGCGTCGTTCCACCGCGGCCGACGTTGGGCTGGACGAGGATTTCAGCGGTGACGCGCGGGAGAACTCCTTCGCGTTTGCCGATGACGTATACCTGGTTGGGGCGGCCGGTCCGTCCCGCGCGATAGCCGCGTGCGGTGAAGTAGGCGATGGCCCGTTCCAGTACCGCGTCGGGACTGGCGCGAGTCACGACGCGGCGCTGGAAGGTGGTGCGCGTCATCTCGACGGTCAATTGCTCGCGTGTCGTCGCGGTTCCGGAGTCGTCACGCTGTTTCTCGTCCATCGTCGTGGCTGGCATCTCCCACCACATGACCTCCGCGTCCCAATGGTACGCGGTGCGGGCGTTCAGAAGCGGAGTGGTCGACCAGCAGCCATCGCCCGGACCAGAAGGCGGCAGGCCTCGGCGTCGGCGGCTGCCCGATGCACGCCGGGATGAGGGATGCCGAGGCGGTCGAGCGCTTCGCTCAAGCGATGGTAGGTGCGCCAGGATTCGGTCGGCGGTGGCCCGGCGTACTCGGCGAAGCGGCGCATGGCGCAGTCCCACGACAGCTCGGGCAAGCGGAGGCCATAGCATCGGCAGGTTTGCTCGATCAAGCGGCGATCGAATGGTGCGTTGTAGGTCACGATCAGCCTCGCGATGTCGAAGATCGCGCGGAGTTCACGGTACACGTCCGGCCACTCGGGTGCACGGGCGAGATGCGCCTCACTCAGCCCGTGCACCCGCAGTGCGGCCGGATCGATGGGGCAGCTCGGTTTGACCAATGTCTCCAGGAGAACGTTCCCGCGCGTGTCCAAGACGGCGAGTTCGATGACCTGGTCCTGGCTCCCGATCCCGGTCGTCTCGGTATCAAGGATCAAGACCCCCGATGTGGCGCAAATAGCTCGCGCCCAGGCCTGGGCGCGCTGGCGCCTGTCCACACGCAGTCATCCCCTCACTCCAGGATGAGCTGCTCCCCGGGTTGCAACACGACGCAGCGAGCGCTGGTCTGCTCCTCGACTGCCTTGGCGAACGCCTGCGGATCCTGCTCGATCAACGGGAACGTATTGTAGTGACAGGGCACGACGACTTTGGGAGCGAGCAGTTTGACCGCCTTGACTGCATCGGTTGGTCCCATCGTGAAATGATCGCCGATCGGCAAAACGGCCAGATCGAGTCCCTCTTCGCCGATCAGAGCCATGTCGCCGAAGAGGCACGTGTCGCCGGCGAAGTAGAGCGTCTTGCCGCCCATGCGCACGACCAAGCCAGCGGGAACCCCTGGAGCCAAGAACTGCTCGCCGTAACTCGAGGTGTGCCAAGCCGGAACGAGCTTGACTGTCCCGCCGTCGAAACGAACCGTTCCACCGTGGTTGGCGGGGATCGCCTCCGCACCCTGCTGCTGGAGAAAGCTGGCCAGTTCGAAGGTGGCGATCACTGGCGCCTTGGTTCGCTTGGAGAGCGCGAGCGCATCGCCGACGTGATCGGCATGAGCATGCGTGAGCAGGATGGCGACCGGATGGAGTTCATCGGGTTTGGCAGCAGCGCGCGGATTGCCGGTGAGGAACGGATCGATGACGACCTGCTTGCCCTCAGCTTCGACCGCAAACGCAGCGTGCCCGAGGAATCGTACGGTCACCGCCATGGTGGCTGTCCCTCCCTTCGTCCCGGTCTGGTCCATCGCTTCCTAGAATACTGCGTCCTCTGCCTTCCAGGCGATCCGGCCGTCGACGACTGTCAGCAGGGTACGGAGGGTCGGGAGTTCCTCCGGATCCATCGCGAGCGGATCGCGATGGACGACGACGAGATCGGCCAGGAAGCCCGGTGCGATCCGACCCCGCTGTCGCTCCTCGAAGCTGGCATATGCGCCGCCAGCCGTGTAGAGCCGAATAGCTTCCAGGACAGTCACCCGCTGCTCGGGGCCGAACGGTTGTCCGGTCAGCGTCTGGCGCAGCACTGCGGCTCGGATGCCGACCCAAGGATCGGGCGGGATCACCGGCGCATCGGAGCTGAAGGCGACGGCGATGCCCCGTTCGAGCCAGGCACGCGTCGGGTAGGCCAGAGCGAGCCACTCCGAGCTGAAGTTCCGCCGATAGGCATCACCGAGGTAGAAACCGAATGCCGGTTGGGGCACGGCGACGACACCGAGACGGGCCATGCGCTCCAAAAGGTCAGGGCGGAGCATGCCACAGTGCTCGATCCGCCAGCGGTGGTCGTGGATCGGATGAGCTTGGAGAGCGCGCTCGTAGGCGGTCAGGATCATCTCGATCGCGCGATCACCGATGGCGTGCGCTGCTGCCTGCGCTCCGAGCTGGGCTACTCGTCGGAAGGCCTCGTCGAGTTGGTCCTGTGTGTAGTAGGCGAGCCCGTAATTGTCCGGTTCATCAGGGTACGCGATGCTCATGGCTGCCGTACGGGCACCACCGGCTCCGTCCTGGAAAAGTTTGAAGGGACCGATGCGCAGCCAGGTGTCCCCGAACCGGCTGCGGAGTCCGAGGCGCTCCGCTGGCTCCAAGAGGTGATCGATGAGCAGCATGATGCGAGCCCGTACGGGTAACTCGCCTCGCTGGTGCAGGTTCTGGTAGGCCTGGAGCTCCTCTGGTCGACTGATCCCGGCTTCGGTGACGCTGGTGATTCCGAGCGAGAGAAAGCGTTCACCGGCACGACGAAGTGCCCGCTCCAGATCGTCGACAGTCGGCTCGGGCACGAGGCGTCGGACGAGTTCTTGGGCCCGCTCTTGGAGGAGCCCGGTCGGCTCACCAGTCTCGTCGCGTACGATCCGGCCGCCTTCCGGATCAGGTGTCTCCCGTGTGATACCGGCACGCGCGAGTGCCGCGCTGTTGGCGACCAGCATGTGGCCACAGGTGCGGATGACGATGGTCGGCCGGTCACCAGTGACGCGATCGAGTTCCCAGCGTGTAGGGTGCCGCTGGACATCCAGCCGCGTATCGTCGTACCCTCGGGCGAGCAGCCAGCGGTCGGGTGGCAGTTCCTGAGCAGCCTTGCGGAGTTCGTCGAGGAGCCGCTCCAGCGTCGGGACAGCGACCGGCGAGACATCGACCCACTCGAGAGACAGCCCGAGACCGAGTGGATGACAGTGCGCGTCGTCGAAACCGGGCAAGACGGTGGCACCCGCCAGGTCGAGAACTCTGGTGTTGGCTGTACGGTAGCCGAGGATCTCCGAATCGTTGCCGGTGGCTAGGATGCGATCGCGGAAAATCGCGACTGCCTGAGCACGGGGTCGGGCTGGGTCGAGCGTCAGGATGTGGGCATTGTGGAGGATCAGGTCACACACCATGAGTGCACGCTCCCCTTCCGTCCGTCATGCGGCACCAGGACGAGCATAGGCGATCCGTCCACCGACGATGGTGTAATCGACGCGGACGCGACCGAGTTCCTCCGGCGGTACCGAACGAAGATCGGTCTCGAGCACCACGACGTCGGCGAGCTTTCCGGGTTCGAGTGTCCCCTTGAGCCGATCCTCGAACGAGGCATAGGCGCCGTTCAGCGTGTAGACGCGGATCGCCTCTTCCAGCGTGATGCATTCCTCGGGCCAGAGGACGTTCCCGGCCGCATTGCGTCGCGTGACCATCGTTTGGACGCCCAGCATGGCATTGGGCGAGCAGACAGGCGTATCGCTGCTCGCCGCCGCCACGATACCGCGATCCAGGAACGTGCGCAGCGCATAGGCGTAACGAAGCCGCTCGTGCCCGAGGCCGCTCAGGTAGACCTCTTGGAAATCGTGCAGGAAGGTCGTTCCGGGAATCGGCACGGCGCCGAGCCGGGCGATGCGATCGAGGAGATCCGGACGCAGGATGCTACAGTGCTCGATCCGGTGACGGTGATCGGGGCGCGGCTGCCGGTGCAGCGCCTCCTCGAAGGCATCGAGCAGGAGCTCGATAGCAGCGTCCCCGATGGCGTGAGCACAGACCTGAAAACCGGCACAGTGGGCCTCGACGATCTTTCGCTTCATCGTCTCTGGCTCGTCCATCCAGAGCCCGAGCGTGTCGCGATCCAAGTAGGGTTGCGACATCCGTGCCGTCCGTCCACCGATACTCCCGTCGAGGAAGAGCTTGGCTGGCCCGATGCGCAACCACGCGTCTCCGAAACCGGTGCGCAGACCGAGCTCCCGGCACGGTTCGAGGAGATCGTCGATGAGGATCATCAGCGATGTCCGGACGGGCAAGGTACCGCGCTGGGCGAGCGATTGGTAGGCAAGAAATTCCTCGGCGCGACGGATACCCGCCTCCTGCACACTGGTCACGCCGAAGCGGAGGAACGTTTCGCCGGCCAACCGGATAGCCTCGGCGAGATCCTCGACACGCGGCTGCGGAAGACAGGCGCGGACGAGTTGGAGCGCTGCTTCGCGGACCACTCCGGTCGGCTGGCCGTCCGGTCCGCGATCGATCGTGCCCCCTGGAGGATCCGGAGTCTCCCGACCGATCCCAGCCAGGGCGAGCGCGAGGCTGTTGGCGACGCCGATGTGGCCGCAGGCGCGGATGAGCAGGACGGGGTGGCGCTGGGTCGCTCGATCGAGGTCGTCGCGGGTCGGGTGCCGTCCCTCCGCGAGGTGGGCCTGATCGTAACCACGCGCGACGATCCAGCTTCCCGGCTCTTGATCGGTCGCGCGCTGCGCGATGCGTTGCACGATCTCCTCTATGGTGCGGTTGGGTGGCGTGCGGGCATCGACCTCGCGCAGGCTCATCCCGAGCGCGATCGGGTGGCAATGGGCGTCGTTGAAGCCGGGCGTCGCGGTGCGGCCCCGCAGATCGATGACGTCGGTCGCTGGTCCGACGTACTGGCGGACGTCTGGTTCCGCGCCGACGGCGAGGATCCACTCGCCACGCAGCGCGATCGCTTCCGCG
>DAOTYK010000298.1:0-5686 GCA_034434855.1 Thermomicrobium sp. | reverse complement strand
GGTGGCGTGTCGGCGCGCTCGTCGCGGAATGGTCTGATGGGGTACGCTTCGGATGCGCCTTGCAGGGAGCGGGGTTGGTGGGAGCGATCATGGCTCTGCGGTTGCTCGAACCGCGGCAGGTTCGTCCGGCAGCCAAACGTTCGTTGTGGCAGGATCCCTACGCCTGGCTCGCAACACTCGCGTACACCGCGTTGGGTGCTGACGCTCTTCTACTTCTCGGTGCGACTTTTGGTGACGCTCTGCCAGCACCAGCTCTCGAGTGGCATCTGGTCGGCGTCGGCTACCTGATGGTGTTGATCACCGCAGTCGGCCCGTTGCTCCTCGCTGGTTTTGCTGGTGAGCGCACGGGTGCGACATGGACTGGCTGGGTCAACCTGGGATTGGTCGTCATGACAGCGAGCTTGCGGATCGGGGCTGCGCTCGCGCAGGGGGAGGCAGCTCGGTGGGCTGGTGCCGCTGCCGGGCTCGTCGGAGCGACGACGGTCCTCCTCTTCGCTTGGCACGCGCGAATCCTTTCGCTCAGGGGAACCCGCAGCACCCTGTAGGGATCTGACGTGTTACGATACATGACGGTTGCGAAAGGACGGTGCCGAATGGCACGGATGGGAGAACCCGACCGATGAGCGAGCTGACACGTGAACGAGTGCTCGAAGCCCTGCGTCCTGTCCAGGACCCGGAACTGCATCGCAGCTTGGTCGACCTGGGCATGATCAAAGAGGTGGCCATCGAGGGAGCGAGCGTCCGCGTACAGGTGGAGTTGACGACCCCAGCGTGCCCCTTGCGCGAGCGCATCAGGGAGGACGTCGAACGCGCGGTGCGTTCACTCCCCGGTGTGGAGACGGTCGAAGTCGGGTTTTCGTCGCGGGTACGCGCGGCGGGAACCGGTTTACCGGATCGTCAGCCCATACCCGGAGTGAAGAACACGATCGCAGTGGCGAGCGGGAAGGGAGGCGTCGGCAAGTCGACGGTCGCCGTCAATCTGGCGGTCGCACTGGCTCAGGAAGGAGCGATGGTCGGCCTCTTGGATGCCGATGTGTACGGTCCCAGCATTCCGCTCATGCTCGGAGCAGAGGAGCAGCCAGGGCTGGTCGACAACAAGATCATTCCTGGCCGTGCTTACGGTATCGCCGTGATGTCTGTTGGCTACATTCTGGATGCGGAGAAGGCACTGATCTGGCGCGGCCCACTGGTTTCGCAACTCATCCGCCAGTTCTTGAGCGACGTGCAGTGGGGTGATCTCGATTATCTGGTCATCGACCTTCCACCGGGCACGGGGGACGTGCAGTTGACACTAGTGCAGACGATTCCGTTGTCCGGCGCGATCATCGTGACCACACCGCAGGATGTCGCGCTCGCCGATGCGATCAAAGGTCTCCAGATGTTCCGCGAGGTCAAAACGCCGGTTCTCGGTATCGTCGAGAACATGAGCTACTTCGTTTGCCCACACTGTGGCCATGTCGCGGAAATTTTCGGCTCGGGTGGCGGCGAGCGGGTCGCCAACAAATACGGAGTGCCCCTCTTGGGTCAGATTCCGATCGATCCGGCTGTGCGTGAGGGCGGTGATCGCGGTGTGCCGATCGTCGTCGGCCAGCCTGATTCGTTGACTGCAAAGGCTTTCCGGGAGGCGGCTCGTCAGGCAGCGGCGCGTCTCTCGGTCGAAGCCGTGAAAAAACCGCGCAAGCCGGTGATGATGCTGCAACCGAAACGATGAGGGGTTCTACTCCTGCCGCGCATCGCCTGAGGATGCTAGGATCGCTCGCCAGGAGGAGGAAGGGTATGCGCTGCCGGTGGTGTGGTGGTGAAGTACCCGAGCAGGCTCGCTACTGCCCGTGGTGCGGGCGAGCTCGCACCGCGGAAACCTCTGGTGGGCGGCGACGGGTGGTCATTACCGGTTTGGGGGCAGTGACGCCGCTAGGCTTGAGCGTGGAAGAAACGTGGCAGCGGATCCTGCGTGGGGAGTCGGGAATCCAGCGGATCGCGCGGTTCGATCCGAGCGATCTGCCGGTGCAGATCGCCGGCGAGGTGCGCGGTTTCGTGCTCGGCGACTGGGTCGATGCGAAGACTGCGCGCCAGATGGCCATATTCAGTCAGTATGCGTTGGAGGCGGCGGGCCAAGCGTGGCGGGATGCCGGTTTGGATCGTGGAACGATCGATCCAGCGCGAGCAGCCGTGGTGGTCGGTACGGGTGCTGGAGGCATGGCGACGATTTTGGAGACGCATGAACTGGCCCAACGGCGGGGCCTTCTGCGCATCTCACCGCACTTCATGACGACATTTCCACACAACATGCCGGCGTATCATTTGGCGCAAGCGTTCCGTTTTCTCGGTCCGAGCCTGACGGTTTCGACTGCCTGTGCGACCGGTGCCCAGGCGATCGGGGAAGCTGCGGAGATGATCAGGAACGGCGCGGCCGATATCGCGCTGGCGGGGGGAACCGAATATTGCGTCTTCCCGCTCTTCATCGCGAGTTTCGCCGTGCAGCGGGCCGCCTCCACTTGGAACGATCGTCCGGAAGAGGCCAGTCGGCCGTTCGATGCGGAGCGTCACGGCTTCGTCGTCGGTGAGGGAGCAGGCATCGTGGTACTGGAGGCGCTCGAGCACGCGCAGGCACGCGGTGCTCGTATCTACGCCGAGCTCCTCGGCTATGCCTCGAGCAACGATGGTTACCATCCGATCGCGCCTGATCCGGAGGGAAGTGGGGCGGCGCGGGCGATTCGGGCTGCCCTGGCCGATGCGAGCGTCGGCCCGGAGGACGTCGATTACATCAATGCTCACGCGGCGTCGACGCCGCTCGGTGATCGTGCAGAGACGCAGGCGATCAAGGCGGTCTTCGGGGAGCGGGCCTACCGCATTCCGATCAGTTCGACCAAGTCGATGATCGGGCACTTGATGGGTGCGGCTGGTGCGGTCGAATCGATCGTCACCATCCTGAGCATTCGCGATGGCATCGTGCATCCGACGCGGAACTACCGGTATCCTGACCCGGAGTGCGATCTCGATTATGTGCCGGAGGGGCCGCGTCGGCACACGATACGGGTCGCGTTGAAGAATTCGTTTGGTCTCGGTGGACAGAATTGCTGTCTGGTCTTCGCGGCGTGGGATGGAGCGAGAGGGCCGGAACAGAGCGAGCCGAGCTCTCTTCGTTCGGAGTAGGAGGCTGACATGCCCAAGGGCTATGCTCCGGTGAGCGGGCTCGAGAGCCCGCGTTTTGCTGGAATCCGCACCTTCGCCCGCTTGCCCCATGTCCGAGAGCTCGCCGGGGTGGATGTCGCGATCGTCGGTGCGCCCTTCGATACGGGGGTGACCTATCGTGTCGGGGCACGGTTCGGGCCAGCGGCCGTGCGCGAGATGTCGGCGATGCTGCGAACCTACCATCCGTCACTCGATGTCGATGTCTATGAGGTGCTGTCGGTCGTCGATTACGGAGACTTGCCGGTCGTACCTGGTTACATCGAGGACAGCTATCAGCGGATCGAACAGGGGCTGTTACCGCTCCTCGAGCACGATGTCGTCCCCTTGGTCATCGGCGGTGACCACTCGATCACCTTAGCGGAGTTGCGCGCGGTCGCGCGCCGTTACGGCCGGGTCGGATTCGTTCAGTTCGACTCGCACACCGATACATGGGACGAATATTGGGGAAAGAAGTACACGCACGGGACCCCCTTCCGGCGAGCGGTGGAGGAAGGATTGATCGAGACGACGCGAGCGATTCAGGTCGGGATGCGTGGTTCACTTTATGGGCCAGAGGATCTCGACCAGTCGCGGGAGCTCGGCTTCGAGGTGTGGACAGCGGACGACGTGCGGCGCACCGGACTCGGCGCGGTGATCGAAGCGATCCGGCGCCGAGTCGGCCAGGGGCCCGTCTTCGTGAGCTTCGATATCGACTTCCTCGATCCGGTGTATGCGCCAGGTACGGGGACACCGGAAGTCGGGGGATTCACGACGCGCGAAGCGCAAGAACTCTTGCGTGGACTGGTTGGTGTGGACATCGTGGCAGCCGATATGGTGGAGGTGCTTCCCGCCCATGACGTGAGCGGCGTCACCGCATTGGCTGCGGCCAACCTGTTATTCGAGATTCTGGCTGTTCTCGCCTTCAACCGGCGCGGGATGACTCGCTGAGATACGCTGCGTGCTTTTGGGACTGGTGTGACGAAGTCGTTCGTGAGGAAGATCGATGGACGAGCGAGGAGAGCAGGGTCGGGTTCGGTGGCGCCCCCGTTTCAGCGGGCTCCGTACCTTCGCGCGTTTTCCCCACCGTGCGGAACTGGAGGGGGTGGATGTGGCGATCATCGGAATACCCTTCGATACTGGCGTCACCTATCGGCCCGGGGCACGTTTTGGGCCGGCAGCTGTGCGCGAGCACTCTTCCCGCATCGAGCAGTACCACCCGCCACTGGATGTGGATGTGACCGAGTACTTGACGGTGATCGACTACGGTGACACGCCGGTCGTCCCGATGGAGACGCTGGAGTCGTACCAGCTGATCGAGGAGACGATCTGGACGGTCGTGGAGCGCGGTGTGATCCCGATTGGGGTCGGCGGTGATCACTCGGTGACGTTCCCCGAACTGCGGGCAGTCGCTCGCCGATACGGTCCTCTCGCGCTGGTGCACTTCGACGCGCATGTCGATACCTGGGATACCATCTGGGGAACGCGGTACAACCACGGCACGCCCTTCCGTCGAGCGGTCGAAGAGGGATCGGTCGACCCAGTTCGCTCGATTCAGATCGGGATTCGCGGTTCGCTCGGCGAGCGCGGGGAGCTCGAGCAATCGCGCGACCTCGGCTTCGAGGTGTGGACTGCACGCGAGGTGCGACGCGCCGGAATCGAGCGTGTTCTCGAAGCGGTTCGTCAGCGGGTCGGACAGCATCCGGTCTTCGTCAGCTTCGACATCGATTTCCTGGACCCGGCGTTCGCTCCTGGTACTGGAACGCCCGAAGTCGGCGGATTCGCGATGTGGGAAGCACAGGAATTGGTGTGGGGCTTGGTCGGGCTGAATATCGTCGCGGCGGATGTCGTGGAAGTCTTACCCGATCGGGATCCGGCCGGAGTGACGGCGTTGAACGCGGCGAACATCGTGTTCGACTTGCTCGCGGTGCTCGCAGCCACGAGGAGGGAACGGAATGGTACAGCCGAGCGCGCCGAGTGAGCACATTCTTTTCGGACGCGTACCCAAGCGAGCTGCGCAGGTGCGCCCGACCGTCCCGATCGCTTTCCCGCTCGCCGAGGGCCAACTGCTCCAGATCACCGACGTGCAGGGCAAGCAAGTGGCTGATATGGTCGCCTTCAACCTGCATGACGTGCGCGAGTATCTCTCCACGTCGCATACCCGTGCAATCAATAATTCGCTCGTTCTCACCCAGGGGATGACGCTCTACAGCAATCGACGCAACCCGATGCTCGTCTTGCTGGAAGATACGGTCGGGCGCCATGACATCCTGTTTCCCGCCTGCGATCGTCGTCGGTATCTCGATGACTACGGTATTCCTGACCATCCCAACTGCAAGGACAACTTCCTCGCGGTTCTGCGCGAGTACGGAATCGAGGAAGACGATATTCCAGATCCGGTCAACTGGTTCATGAACGTCGGGATCGTCGCCAAAGGGCGGTTCGAAATCCGCGAGCCGCTGTCCGAGCGGAACGATTACGTGCTGCTGCGGGCACTCATGGATCTCGTCGTGGCGGT
>DAOTYK010000297.1:0-17566 GCA_034434855.1 Thermomicrobium sp. | reverse complement strand
ACCACGAGCGCACCGACCAATCCCGCCCCGCCGCTGCCGACGACCAAGACATCGGTCTGATAGTCGAAATCCGGCATACTGCACCTCCCCTGCATCGGATCGTGCAGGTCGATCATGGCGCCGGACAGTTGCGGAGTCAATCGGACGATCCGGCGCCGCTCATCCGGGCACCAACGGGAGCCACGCTACCGGATCGCACTCTGCTCTCCATCCCGCGGCGGATCGTGCTACCCCTGCCGATCGCCCCAGCGGCCAGCTGTCGAACTCGCCGACCACGCCAGGCACCAGTCCTCGTTGCCGCTTTCTTCCGGCAAGGCCGATCGCGCCCGGGATACTGGCGCCATGACAGCTGAGCGAGGGAGCACGGGTGGGCACCGAGAGACAAGGACCACCTTTTCAGTCATGGCGAACGCGAGCCGAAAACGCTGACCCCACGTGGTATGATCGGCGCGGTAGTCGAGTCGGAAGGTGGGGCGATGGATCTCCACGAATATCAAGCAGCAGAACTTTTTGCACGGTATGGGATTCCGGTCAACCGTGGGATCGTGGCCCGGACTCCAGAGGAAGCCAGCGCTGCAGCCGAACAGTTGGGCGGCCGGGTCGTGGTGAAAGCGCAGGTCCACGCCGGAGGTCGCGGCAAAGCCGGCGGAATCCGCTTGGCCGATGATCCGGTCCAGGCCGAGGCCGTTGCCCGGCAGATCCTCGGCATGGAGATTCGCGGGCGAATCGTCCGCAAAGTGCTGGTCGCGCCAGCAGTCGCCTTCGAGCGGGAGTATTACCTGGGGGCTGTGCTGGATCGCGATAGTCGTCGCATCGTGGTGATGGCGAGCAGCGCGGGTGGCGTCGATATCGAGGAAGTCGCCCGCGAACGCCCGGCCGCGATCGTCCGCGAGCATGCTGATCCCTTCCTCGGTTTCCTCGACTTTCAGGCACGGCGGCTCGCCTTCCGGCTCGGCATCGAACCGGACCTGGTGCGGGGTTTCGCGACGATCGCCCGGCAACTCTACCGCGCCTTCGTCGACAACGATGCTTCTTTGGCAGAGATCAATCCGCTGGTCCTCACCCGGGATCGCTCCTGGCTCGCCCTCGATACCAAGATCGTGCTCGACGACAACGGATTGTTCCGGCACCCGGATCTAGCCGAACTCCGCGACCCGGAGGAAGAAGACCCGCTGGAACGGGAAGCCCGGTTGGCAGGGATCAGTTTCGTGCGCCTGACCGGGACCGTCGGGTGCATCGTCAATGGAGCAGGTCTCTCCATGGCGACGATGGACGCCATCAAACTCTACGGTGGGGAGCCAGCGAATTTCCTGGACATCGGTGGAGGAGCCTCGGCACAGCGGGTGGCTGCGGCTTTGCGGATCGTCGTCACTGATCCCAACGTCCGCGCCATTCTG
The DNA here is from genome assembly GCA_034434855.1 of Thermomicrobium sp. Taxonomy (GTDB): domain Bacteria; phylum Chloroflexota; class Chloroflexia; order Thermomicrobiales; family Thermomicrobiaceae; genus Thermomicrobium. Next base: position 16,169 of record DAOTYK010000297.1, on the reverse strand, counting down.
GTCAATATCTTCGGGGGCATCACGCGCGGCGACGTGGTGGCGCAAGGAATTCTCGAGGCCCTGCGCGAAGTCGAGGTTCGCGTGCCGATGGTGATCCGGCTGGTCGGAACGCGGCAGGAAGAGGGACGTCGTCTGCTCGAGGAAGCTGGATTCACGGTCGTGGACACGATGGAAGAAGCAGCGCAGCGAGCCGTTGCACTCGCGCAAAGTCAGTAAGGCGGGGGCGGGAGATGGCGATCCTGGTCGACGAGTCGACGCGGTTACTGGTGCAAGGAATCACCGGGAAGGAAGGCTCGTTCCACACTGCGCAGATGATCGAGTACGGGACCAGGGTTGTAGCGGGCGTCACACCGGGAGCCGGGGGTCGAGTCGTGCACGGTGTCCCCGTGTTCGATACGGTCGCCGATGCCGTCGCTGCTACCCAGCCCAATGCCTCTTTCATCGCTGTTCCGGCGCCGTTCGCGCCCGATGCGATCCTCGAGGCGGCCGATGCCGGCATCCCGCTCATCGTCTGCATCACCGAGGGGATTCCCGTACTGGAAATGATCCGGGTTTACCACACCGTCCGTCAGCGCGGCGTGCGGCTCATCGGCCCCAATTGTCCCGGACTGATCTCGCCGGGCAAGGCCAAGGTGGGCATCATGCCGGGATTCATCCACACGCCTGGTCCAGTCGGTATCGTCTCGCGCAGTGGAACGCTCACCTACGAAGTCGTCTGGGCACTGACACGCGCAGGCATCGGCCAATCGTCCGCCGTCGGCATCGGCGGCGATCCGATCATCGGGACCTCCTTCGTCGATGTGCTCGAGCTGTTCGAGAAAGATCCAGAGACACGCGCCATCGTGCTCATCGGTGAGATCGGTGGAGCCGACGAGGAAGCAGCTGCTGCCTATATCCGGGAGCAGGTGACCAAGCCGGTCGTCGGCTTCATCGCCGGGCGCACGGCCCCGCCCGGTCGACGCATGGGACACGCCGGAGCGATCATCAGCGGCGGTCGGGGCACAGCTGCCGAGAAGATCGCCGCACTCGAGGCAGCTGGCGTCCGCGTCGCGGAGCGACCTGCTCAGGTGGCCGACTTGATTCGCGAGATTCTCACCATTACGTGACAACGACAGACGGGAGAGACGGATGCCAGTCGAACTCATCCCACATCAGAGTCTCATCGCGCTCGGTCGACTGGCGGGGAGTCGCGGGTACCTCTGGGGGACTGGTGGGAACCTGAGTCTGCGGCGCAGCGAGTCGCACTTCCTCATCACCATGAGAGGAACCGCCCTCGACCAACTCGATTCGCAGGATTTCGTTCTCGCCCCGCTCCAGGGTGAACTGGGCGAGCCGCCGGAAGCCTCCACCGAGATCCAGCTGCACCGGCGGATCTACCAGGCACGTCCCGATGTGCGCTGCGTGATCCATCTTTCTCCGTTCTACACGACGCTCGTCGCGTGCACCGACCTGGAACTCCCGACCGATATCGTTCCAGAAACCGCGTTGTACCTCGGTGAAATCGCTCGGGTACCCTACATTCAGCCGGGCACTGATGAGTTGGCCCGAGCGGTCGCCGAGGCGCTCGGCAAGGAACGATCGGTCGTCATCATGGCCAATCACGGCGTGGTCACCGTCGGCGAGTCTCCGCTCGATGCATTCCGGCGAGTCGAGGTGCTCGAGTTTCTCTGCCGTATGGTCGTGACAGCCCGGAGCGCTGGATTGGAATTGCATCGGATCGGTCCCGACGCTGCGGCGATCCTCCGCCGATCCTATGGCGTCAAGGCACGAGGGTAGGCAGTTCGCAGGTCAGCTCGCCGGTCATGCTCCGGACTGGTGAGCAGGACGTTTTACCTGATCGTCTGGATAAAACCCCGATCGGTCGCGCTCTACCGCCACACGACGCGGAAGCGAAGAGCTCGCTGCGGAGAGCGTACCCGCCTGTGTCGAGGTCGTGCACCCATTCGCTGGTGGCACAGCGAAGGCATCATGACTCGCCAGGTGGTGGGGACAGCGAGGCTGCAGCAGTTCGCGCCACGCGAGTCCGGCCCAACCCTTCCAGCAGCAGGAAGAGAGTCAGTAGAAGCCCCCCCGCGACCATACCAGCGATTCCCCACCCGAGATACGGCGGGCGATAGCGGAACTCGACGCGATGCTGCCCCGCCGGTACCCATACGGCTTGGTAGAGCCCATTTGCCGTGACCACCTCGGTCGGTCGGCCGTCGAGTGCAGCACGCCAGCCGGGGTCAGCCGTGATCGCCACGACGAGGTACGCTGACCCGCTCGTCTCGACATTGAGCGACAAGCGATTGGGACCATCCCAGCGAGTCCGCACGGTCCCGCTCGCATCCGGATCAGCTGGCGGTAGCGGTTCGGCGAGGAGGAGATCCTGCTGCGGGTCGAAGTCAGGGCGACAGACGCGATCGAGCGCCTCGTCCACCCTCGCCACATCGGCGCGACCACGCAACCATGCGCGCGGCAGAGCGGATCGGTTCTCCCAGATCACGAGCCCGGTCGACGTTTGCAGGCGGTATTCCCAGTCGGGGGCGAGCGGCCCACTCTCTGGTCGAGTCAGAATGAACCGAACGTTCAGGAAGTCGAGGAGCGGGAGAGCGGGTTCCGCTCGGACGCACGCCAATGCTCGGGCCATGGAGGCCGGTTGCATGGGATCGAAGAGCCCCCCCGCATCCTCCAGGCCGAACACAGCCGCCGCGCTCGGCTGCCAGCGGATGGTGAGTGAGAGAAAACGCCAGGGTTCGTCCCGACTCGCTTGCCGGAGAAACGCGACTGTCTCCGCATGCCGGAAGTCGACGAGAAGGTCGTCGGGAGTCGGATTGAACGAGGCGGTGACACTGAAGAGATCCAGGACGACGAGAAGGACGCCAGTCAGTCCCAGAAGAGGGGCTGGCCGCCGCGTTCGGAGACCGCGGAACCAGAGCGTCGCCAAACCGAGCCAAAGGACGAGCATGAGCGTCCCCTCCAGAGCCAGCACGGCCCGTTCGGGTGGTGACGAACCGCTCACGATCGCGTCGAGAAAGAGCGGAGCAGCGAACAAGGCGAGCGACGCGAGAACGAGCAGAAGCCGGCGCTCCCAGCGACGATGAAACGAGGGAGACACGACACCAGGCTCGAGGACCGCTGCCAGACCGAGCGCACTCAACAGGGCCAGCACGAGATCGACGAAGAGGAGGGAGCGGGCTGGTGCGCGGAGGAGATCAGCGAACGGGATGAAGCGATACACCCAGCCGTGCAGCGGCGTCGCTGGTCCCAGCGCGTGGAGCAAGGCGACCAGCCCGATCCCGGCGAGTGCCCAGCGGAGCGGCTCTCGACTGAGCGCGAGCGCCAGACTCGCCAGAAAGAGCGTCACCACCCCGGTATACGCCCAGACTTCGCCGCTCGCCCAAGGCCCCCACCAGTTGGTGGGATTGTCGCCGAAGAGCCGCGGTAAGAAGAAGTTCACGAGCGCGATCGGCTGGAGGGAGAACTCGCTCGCTTGCTCGTAACCCAGGCCACCGGCCCGCACCGACCGCCGAGCCAGGTCGAGAGACGGAAGGAGCGCTGGTGCTGCCGCGAGTACACCGCTCGCGACCGGCAATCCGCTTCGCGCGGCATCCGCGAGAAGTTTCCCGGTACGCCGCCAGACCTCCACGTCCTCTACTGCTCGATCGCGAGCGACGATCGCGGCCAGCTCCCCCGCCCGCCAACGGACGAAACAGACCAGCCACCAGAGAGCGCTCGCGCTGAGACCGTAGAGAACGGTCTGCTGGTGCCCGCCCGTACAGAGCAAGAACGTCGCGCTGGCCGTCAGCACGCTCCAGCGCCAACGCGACGTGACGACGCTGCGGGCGAGCCCGAGCCAGAGCCAGGGAATCCAGACCGCAGCAGCCAGCATCGAATAATGACCGAGATGAGCAACCAGAAATCCGCTGTACGGAAAGACGATTCCCGCGACGAGGCTTGCGATCCGTGGAAGCCTCAGTCCGAGTCGGGCGAGCGCATAGGCACCAGAACTGGCGACGAGATAATGAGCGAGCACGACGAGTTCGAGCGCGTCGTAGCTGAAGGGACGCGCGAGGAGATACATGACCCAGTTCGGTAGATAGAGTAAGCCGGCTTGGTAATTCGCCCAATGTGGCAAACCACTGAACAGTGTCGGGTTCCAGTACGGTATCTCCCCCTGCTGGACGACGCGCGCAGCGAAGGCATGCAGGGGGAAGAAGAACGAATTCAGGTCGCCACCGCCGCGCGGCACCTGCGCAGCAGTCAGCAGCGGTCGCCAGAAGAAAGCGACCCAGCTGAGGAAGAGTGCTCCCAACGCCGCGAGCTCAGCGGCCAAGCACGGCCGCCGTCGCCACAAGCTGATCGTCACCGTCAGCCAGGTCAACCCCACGCCAGCAACGAGCCACAGCGGGACGAGTCCGCTGGTTCGCGGCGAAAGGTCGACATCCACGTCCATTACCCCCTGGCGATCAGACGTTGAAGAGAATGTGGACGATATCGCCGTCCTGAACCACGTAGTTCCGGCCCTCCAGGCGGAGCAGACCAGCCTTCCGCGCTTCAGTCAATCCACCCACGCGGACGAGATCCTCGTAGTGGACGACTTCGGCCCGGATGAATCCCTGCGCCAGGTCACTGTGGATCGCACCAGCAGCGTCGACTGCTGTGGCACCGCGCTTGATGGTCCACGCACGCACTTCGTCCGGTCCGACCGTGAAGAACGAGATGAGTCCCAGCAGCCGGTACGAGGTCCGGATCACGCGATTCCGGGCAGGCTCGTCGATGCCGAGTTCCTGCATGAAGGCAGCCGCCTCCTCCGGGGCGAGTTGAGCCAGTTCCGCTTCCAGCTTGCCCGGTAGTGCTTCGACGGCAACACTGGGACCGCTCACCTGCTGGCTGACAGCCGCCAGCAGTTCTTCCGCCTGGAACAGTCGCTCCTCCCCGAGATTGAGCAGGACGAGCATGGGTTTCTGCGTCAAGAAACCGAAACCGCGGAGCAGCTTTTCCTCGTCCGGCTGGAGTTCGATCGCCCGGATCGGCTTCCCCTCGCTCAGGGCACGATGCAAGCGCTCCAACACCGCTCCTTCGCGTTCGTGCGCCTCGCGCTCCGAGCCGCGCAGTTTCGGGATCATGGAGCGGATCCGCTGCAGCCGCTTGTCGACCATCGCCAGATCGGTGAAGAGGAGCTCCATATCGATGGTCGCGATGTCTCGGAGTGGATCGACCGATCCTTCTGGATGCGGGACCGCTGGATCGTGGAAGGCCCGAACGACATGGACGAGCGCACTGGCCTGCTGGAGAATCCCGAGCAGGCGCCCACCGAGTCCTCGCTCATGGATTCCCTTGGCCAGACCAGCGACGTCCCAGTACTGGATCTCCGCTGGCACGGTCCGGCGTGGTCGGAAGAGCCGGGTGAGTTCGTCGAGTCGCGGGTCCGGCACTTTGACCGTGGCCAGGTTCGGTTCGTCCTCGGCTCCACTGAAGGTTCCGGTCGCCGCCTGTAAACCGGTCAAAGCATTGAAGACGGTGGTCTTTCCGCTCTGGGGAAGCCCGATCAAGACGAGCTGAACTGGCATGCGATTCCCCTCCTCGCACCGGGCCTTGTTGTACCACGCACCAGAAATCAGCGCTGGAGCAAGGGATCAGGCACCCCTGCCTCCGCGAACGCCTGGGCCCGCAAACGGCACGAGTCGCACTCTTGGCAGGGACGCTCACCGCCACGATAGCACGACCAGGTCTCGGCGTAGTCGACACCCAGCCGGAGACCGAGCCGGACGATCGCTGACTTGGGAACATCGAGGAACGGAGCCAAGACCGGAATTCGTCGCCCCGTTTCCACGAAGCGCCGCGATGCCAGATCCGCTGCCTGCTGATAGGCGGCGAGGAACTGTCCGCGACAATCCGGGTACCCGCTGTAGTCGACTTGACTCACCGCGATCGCGACCGCATCGGCATCGATCGCTTCCGCATAGGCATGGGCGATCGCGAGGAAGACGAGGTTGCGCACCGGCACATAGGTGGAGGGGATTCCGCTCGTCGGCTGACTGGGTATCTCTCCCGAGCCAACGAGAGACGACCCACCCCACTGCGCGAGATCGAGCGTGACGACCCGATGTTCGGCGAAACGGAGTTTCTCCGCGATGACTCGCGCTGCATCCAATTCCCGCTCGTGACGCTGACCATAGCGGAAGGAGAGCCCATAGAGCACGAAGCCGTAGGCATCGAGCAAATAGGCCAGTGTCGTGCTGTCCAGCCCACCCGACAGGAGAACGACAGCGCGCCGTGGTCGTTTGTTGGGTTTCACTTTCCACCCTCCTCGGCCAGACCGACCCGCCTGTCCGCTCCATCGAGTATGCTCGGGCGGGGAAGGAGGGAGGCAGGAGCATGCGGCATTGGCTCGCGACGCTGCTCGCCTGGGGTATCGCCCTGATCGCGCATCGCGCATGGTCGGCGGCCTCGCCCGGATCGTGGCGACGCGGCGTGAGTGATGCTGCGTCGCACGCGGCAGCGGGACTGGCGACCGTCCTGCCGATTTCCAGGCAGCTGCCGACTCCCGGTCGTCTTCTCGCCGGGACGCTCATCGGTTCCCTCATCCTCGATCTCGATCACGTTGCAGCCGCGCGTTCGCTCCGTCTTTCCGCGTGCATGACGATGCCCTCTCGCCCAGCGACGCACTCAGCTGCAGTGGCCTGCCTCCTGGCGCTGGTGACGATGCAGCGAGACCGGGTACTCGGACTGGGGCTAGGACTCGGGCTCGGCGCTCATCTCGTCCGCGATCTCGCCACCGGCGGAGTGCCCCTCCTGACACCCAAACGCTCGATCAGCGTCTCCGAGGGGTGGATGATCCCGCTGCTGATTGGAATGAGTGCGCTGGGCTGGTGGGGAGCTCGGCGCGGCCGGTTCACCGAGCGATAGAATAGGCAGGGAAAGGAAGGGATGATGGGAACGATCGTCACGATCCACGGGATGCTCGGTGAATCGCTCGCCGTCGTCTATCTGCTCCTCGCCGTCGGTTCATGGTTGCGCCGGCAGAAGAATGGACTGCCGATGTGGCTGGTCGGGATCGCTCACTCACTGATCGCGCTCCAGGTAGTCCTGGGTACGATCCTCTACATCCGGGCGCCCGAAGTGATCAGCATTTGGCATCCGATCACCGGGTACTTGGCGCTCGCGGCCCTCTTTCTGACCGTACTCTTGCGCAACCGGTTGGGGCGAGCCAATAGCACGGCGCTGGCAGCGCTGATCGTCGCCGCACTGGTCGTCGTCAACGTTCTGATCGCACGGCTCCGCTAGCAGACGAGCACGCTCACAGCTCGCTGATCAGCGGCAAGATCAGTGGACGGAACTTGGCTCGTCGATAGAGCTGCCGACCGAGCACGCTCTTGGTACGGCTGACCAGGTAGCCGTGGCTGAAGCCGCCCTTTTGCTTGGCGAGGAACCGCTTGAACTCCTCCGTCACTTTGGCGAGAGTTTCCGGGCTCACCTTGCCGTTCAGCCCTTCAGCGGTCACTTCGGGGCCGGCGATGAGTTTCCCCGTCTCGCGATCGATCACGAAGGCGGCGATGATCACGCCACTGGAAGCGACCTCGTCCCGTCGGCGCAAAACGGCGTGAGTCGGCGTGACGAAGTCGACGAGAACGGGCCCACAATCGACCGTTCCCTCGCGCCGGACATCGTCCCGGCTGAAACTCAAGACCGCCCCGAGTTCGGGGATGACGACTCGCTCCGGCAAATAGCCCAGTTCGAGAGCGAGTTCCCGGTAAAGCGCGAGGTGACGGTACTCTCCATGGACGGGAACACAGAAGCGAGGCCGCAGCAGGCGAAGCATATGCTTGAGTTCCTCGCGGCTCGCGTGTCCGGAGACGTGCACCGTCGGCTCGATATCGGGATAGATCACTTTGATCCCCATCCGGAAGAGCTGATCGATGGTCTCGCTCACCGTCTGCTCGTTACCGGGGATGGGAGTAGCTGAGAAGATGACGAGATCGCCAGGTGTGAGCCGAATATGCGGGTGATCGCTGCTCGCGATCCGCGCCAGGGCTGCCGTCGCTTCTCCTTGGCTACCGGTCGTCAGGAGCATCGCCTGTTTGCGCGGGAGCGTCATCGCGATCTCGACCGGCACCAACACGCCATCGGGTGGGTGAAGATAGCCGAGTTCCTGAGCGATGCGGGTGCTCTGCTCCATGCTCCGTCCGGAGATGGCCACCTTGCGCCCATGGCGATGCGCTGCCCGGATCGCTTGATCGATCCGGGTGATGTTGGAGGCGAAGGTGGTCAGCACCACCCGACCCTCGGCCGCACCGATGATACGGTCCAGCGTCTCGCTGACCACCGCCTCGGAGGGTGTGCGACCAGGACGTTCGACTCGGACAGCGTCGGACAAGAGAACGAGAACACCTTCCCGGCCGAGCTGCTTCAGGCGCTCTTCGTCGGTCCGCGGGCCGAGTGGTGGAGTGGGGTCGAACTTGTAGTCACCAGTATGGACCACCCAACCGAGCGGCGTTTTCAGCGCGATGGCGTAACTACCGGGAATGCTGTGGGTGACCGGGATGAACTCGACCTCGAAGTGATGGCCGAGTCGGTAACGCTTGCGCGGCTCGACGACCCGGAAGTCCGCCAGCTTGGGATCGCTGTAATCTTCCAGCTTGGCACGCGCATAGGCGATCGCGAGTTCCGAGCCATAGATCGGCACCGGAGCGATACTCTTGAATTCGTCGAGCATGAAGGAAATCCCACCGATATGGTCCTCATGCCCGTGGGTGAGCAGGATGCCGCGCAACTTGTTCAGCCTTTGCTTGATGTATCCGACATCGGGGATAATCAGATCGACTCCACGGAGATCTTCCTCGGGGAATTTGGCGCCGGCGTCGATCACGATCAGATCGTTGCGATACTCGTAAACGGTCAAGCTCTTACCGATCTCACCGACGCCGCCGAGCGGAATGATCCGAAGACGTGGTTTGGCCATCGACAAGTCCTCCGTTGTTGTTTGCGGCGCACGAAGAAGTCGCCGCACGATTGCGTCAATCATAGCGTAGTGCGACGATCGGACGAACTGGTGGGGGTGGGCGATGTTTCGAGACCGCTTCGAGGCTGGCCGGCAACTCGCGGAACGGCTGCGCGATCTGGCCGGGACACCGGCCATCGTCCTCGCGTTACCACGCGGCGGAGTCCTGGTCGGCTACGAAATCGCTCGATCGCTGCGCATTCCTTTGGACGTCATCCTCACGCGCAAGATCGGTGCACCCTTCAACCCCGAATATGCGATCGGTGTGGTTGCCGAGAACGGCTTCGTCTCGGTCAACGAAGAGGAGATCCGCTTGGGCGTCGCGACACGCGAGTATATCGAGCGGATCGTTCCCAAGTTGATGACTGAACTCGAACGCCGGCGCCAACTCTATCGTGGCGGGCGACCGCTCCCTGACTTGACCGGGAAAACGGCGATCCTCGTCGACGACGGAGTCGCTACCGGCTTCACGATGCTGGGAGCGATCGCCGCCGTGCGGGAGCAGCATCCGGAGCACATCGTCGTGGCCTTGCCGGTCGCACCACCGTCCACGGTCGAGCGCTTGCGCCGTGAAGTCGATCGCGTCGAGGTGCTCATCGCGCCTGAACCGCTCGATGGAGTCGGTGCCTGGTACGAAGACTTTCACCAGGCGACCGATGAAGAGGTGCTGGAGCTGCTCGAGCGTGCCCGTGAGGACCGAGCCGAGCCGAATGGCTCAGCGGCGAAGAGCGAAAAGTGAACGGAGCGCTCGCTCGGCTCTAAGGAACGAATCGGCAGCGAGAGTTCCGTCGGCGGGTCGACGATCGCGCACCGCGCTTGGGCATCATCGCTGGCCATTTGACGAGGCCGCTCGTGGACCCTATCATCGCGGCAGGGAGGCCACTCGGGATGCCGACGGAGCTCTTGTACTTGAACGACAGCTACGTCCGCGAGTTCAGGGCGACCGTCCTCGCGGTGACGCCGGATCAGGGTGTCATCCTCGATCGCACCGCGTTCTATCCCGGTGGTGGTGGACAGCCACACGACACCGGTGAACTGGTGAGCATCGATGGTCGATCGTGGCGAGTGGTCTCGCTCCGACGCAGTACGACTGCGGACGAGATCGTGCATCTCCTCGATCGTGAACCTCCTCCGGTAGGGACATCCGTGCGGGGTCTGCTGGATTGGGAGCGACGCTACCGGCTGATGCGCTTCCACACCGCCTTGCACGTTCTTTCAGCAGTGGTCTTCCGCGAGTTCGGCGCTCTGGTCACCGGTGCGAACCTGGATGTGGACAAAGCTCGGATGGACTTCGAACTCGAGGATCTGGCCCCCGAACGAGTCGCACGCATCGAACAGCTGGCCAACGAGGCGATCGCTCGTGGACTCCCTGTCCGCTGGTGGACGATTCCGCGTGCTGAGGCGGAGCGGATACCGGACTTGATCCGAACCAAGGTCAACTTGCTCCCGCCGAGCATCCAGTCGATCCGCGTCGTCGAGATCAGCGGACTCGATCTCCAGGCAGATGGCGGAACGCATGTCCGCGATACGCGGGAAATCGGCGGTATCCGCGTCATCGGTACCCGCTCGAAAGGACGCAAAAACAAGCGGATCGAGATCGCCCTCGTCGATCAGGCCGAGAACGAGCGGACGGAGGAATCGTGAGGATCGATTGGTCGACCCTTTTGGCCGAGCGAACCGGAGCGTTCCGCGCCTGCATCCGGACGGACTTTTCCTCGCTCTCCGCACCACCCGATGTCATCCATTTCACCGGCGGAGCACCCCCGCTCGAGTGTTTACCAGCCGAGCCGCTCGGCGAAGCGCTCGCCCGAGTCTGGCGAACTGAACCGACCGGACTGTGGTACGGAGAGACCGAAGGTCACCGGCCATTGCGCGAAGCGATCGCTGCACGATTGGCGCAGCGAGGAGCGACGGTGGATCCCGATACCATCCTGATCACACAGGGTGCGCAGCAAGCGATCGATCTGGTCGCACGCGCCTTGCTCGAACCGGGGGATCGGGTCCTCGTCGAGGGACCAACGTATTTCGGTGCCCTGCAGGTCTTCGAGCCATATGGCGTTCGGATCGAGGCGATTCCCCTGGACGAGGAAGGAGTGGTCCTCGACGAATTGGCAGCAGCCCTGACCCGCTCACCGCGCCCCAAGCTCTTCTATACCGTGCCGACTTTTCAGAATCCAGCTGGTGTCACGATGACACTCGAACGGCGCCGCGCGGTCGTGGAGCTCGCAGCCCAGCATGGTGTCCCGATCGTCGAGGATGACCCGTACGGCGATCTGTGGTACGACACACCGCCGCCGCCGCCGTTGCGCGCCTTCTGGGACGAGGTGCTCTCGCTGGGGAGTTTTTCGAAGACGCTGGCGCCCGGCTTGCGCGTGGGTTGGTTGGTCGCGCCACCGCATCTGATGAAGCTCTTCATCGACGCCAAAGAAGCAGCCGATATCCAGTCGGACCGCTTGCTGCAGCGAGCGATCACGGCCGTGATCACGAGCCCGTGGTACGAGCAACATCTGGCTCGAGCGCGCCGGATCTATGCGGAGCGATGCCAGCTGCTGGCCGAAGCACTTGACCGCGAGCTCGGGGAACGCGCGGCGTGGTCCTTGCCGAGGGGCGGGTTCTTCCTCTGGATCACCCTGCGCGGCGTGGAAGAGAGTGCGAGTCTTTTGCCGCGTTGCGCTGCTGCCGGAGTGACCTTCGTGCCCGGATCGGAGTTCTACCCTGATCATCGACCGAGCCCGAGCCTTCGCTTGGGCTTCACCACGCTCTCCCGCGAGGATCTCCTCAAGGGCGCAGAGCGGTTGGGGCGCGTCCTCAGGGAGGCGATCGTCGAGGTGAGCGGACGCTGAGCCTGCTCGCGGTAGTCCCGAGCCTCTCAGCCCGCTACCAGACGCGGCAGATCAGTCCTTTCAAATACTCCCCCTCGGGAAAGGAGAGGCGGATGGGATGATCGGGCGGCTGGCCTAGCCGCTCCAGGATCTGGACCTCTCGCCCGGCATCCTCAGCGGCGGCGAACACGATTTTCTGGAAGAGATCGGCCGAGACCAAGCCGGAGCAGGAGAAGGTCGCTAAGATCCCACCAGGCTCGAGGAGATGGAGCGCCTGCAGGTTGATGTCCTTGTACCCGCGCGTTGCTCGCTGGAGATGCGCCTGGGAAAAAGCGAACTTCGGTGGATCGAGGATCACCGCATCGAAGCGGCGACCACTGGAGCGGAATGCTCGCAAGACCCGAAAGGCATCGCCCTCCACGCACTCGAACGACGATTCTGGACAGCCGTTGAGGGTGAGATTGAAGGCTGCTTCGCTCAAAACATCGGCAGCCGAATCGAGATTGACCACGTGTCGAGCACCCGCAGCCAGCGCCCAGACCGCAAAGGCCCCAGTGTAGGAGAAAGCATTGAGCACGCGGCGACCGGCCAGATACGAGGCGGTCCGCCGTCGATTCTCGCGCTGGTCCAGGTAGAACCCGGTCTTGTGCCCGTGCCGGACATCGACTCGGAAGCGGTGACCGTACTCGTGGATGACGAGACGGTCCGGAGGTTCGTCCCCCCAGCGCACGCCCTCCGCCGGAGCTAGGCCTTCCTTCTCCCGCATGTCGCGATCGCTCCGTTCGAAGATCCCAGCGGGTCGGCACCGCTCAGCGAGAAGGCGAACGATGAGTTCCTTGCGGCGCTCGATGCCGAGCGTCAAGCACTGCAGGACGAGAAAGTCAGCATAGCGATCCACGATGAGTCCTGGAATCCAGTCGCTCTCGGCGAAGACGAGACGATAGGCATCGGTCACGCTCTCGAGCCCGAGCGAGGCGCGGGCCCGGACGGCACGATCGATTCGTCGGTGCCAGAAGGCTTCGTCGATCGCCTCTTCGCGCTCCCACGTTAGGAGACGAACGACGATTTGGGAACGCCGATTGAGGTAACCGCGCGCCAGCCACTCGCCCTCGCTGCTGTAGACCTCGACGATATCGCCATCGTCAGGCTGTCCACTGATGCGCGCCACCGCGCCGGAAAAGATCCAGGGATGATGACGGCGGACCGGCTTGTCGTGACCAGGCCGGAGAAACAACTTCGGCGTCGCCATGATCGTATCCTGTTCCCATCCGAGGCAACGGAGTGAGCGAGCGATTCAGGTCAACGGAAGCTCAGCGATCTGATAGGTCCGCCAGAGATGCGCTCCGGCGCGGCCGTAGAACGGTGCGAGGTCAGTCCAATCGATAATCGTCCAACGAGCACCGCTCGCTCGCAGCCGTTCCAACGCGCCGATCACCAGTGCCAGTCCCCACCCTCGACGCCGATAGGCTTGCGCGATACCGAGAGGACCCAAGCCGGCTACTGGACCGGGCAAGCTCTCTGCCCAAAAGAGGCTCGGTGGTGGCAGCCACTGCCCCGGCGAGTGAAGGGCTGCAAAACCGACGAGCGTCTCAGCATGGTAGAGGCCGAGGACAGTGGCACGCGCATCGTAGGCATCGCTGACATCCGACTCCCACTCGCCGGGAAATTCTCGAGCCAGAAAAGCGAGCATCGTCTCGCGCGGTGCCGGTTCGAGACGGAGGTCAGCTCTGGGGGAGGCCGCAGGTAAGGGAAGAGCGAGATCGACGAGGAGGTCGTGAAAAATCTCGCGAGGGAGTGCCCCCGCGCGCCGGAGGAAGCGCCAGGTCTCCATGGGAGCATCGGCCGGAATCCCCGGAACCAGATGTCCTGGCCCTCCACCGAAAACGAGGGAGCGATAACCGCGACTCCGGGCGATCGCCGTGGCGTCGTCGAGGAGCGCGCGACCGATGCCGCGACGACGCATCGCGCGATCGACGACGAGCAGGGCGACGAAAGCCATTCCAGGGGGGTACCACGGGCTCGTCGGGAAGCGGACCAGGAGCGCCCCGAGTACCCGGTCCCTCCATCGCGCGATCCGCGCCACTGTCAGCTCGTCGTCAGCCGGCTGCCCGCGGAGAGCGAGCAACGCGGGTGACAGTGGCAGCTGGCGGCCGAACTCCTGATTCCACAGAGCGGCGACCGCAGCAGCGTGCGTCACATCGTAGGGTTCGAGCGTCCAGGTCATGCGCGTCGCGTTCGGCAGGCCTGCCGTCAGGCCAGTGCCGCAGGCCAGCGTTGGACGAGATCGAGGATCGGGCCTGAGACCAAGCCGAGAACGAGCGTGGCGAGCGTCATGAGCGCCAGTCCCAGACCCAACACCGGCGTTCGCGCCGGTCGCCATGCTCCAGTCGGCTCTTCGAAGTACATGCGGGTCACCACGCGCAAGTAGAAGAAGGCGGACACCGCACTCATGACGACGATCGCTACCGCCAGCCAGAGCTGGCCCGCCTCGATCAGCGCGAGGATGACGTAGTACTTGGCATAGAAGCCGAGTAGGGGCGGCACACCCATCAAAGAGAGCATGAAAATGGCCATCGTGAGGGCAGCCAGCGGTGCCCGCCCAGCCAAACCAGCGATATCGTCGAGCGTCGTGCCGAGACCGCGCTCCTGCAACCAGGCGATGACTCCAAAGGCACCGATGTTCATGAAGGTGTAGGCGAAAAGATAGAAGAGGACACTGCCGACACTGCGATCCCCGATGGCACCCGTCGTGAAGGCCGCGAACCCGGCCAGCATGTAACCGGTATGACCGATCGCCGAGTAGCCGAGCATCCGCTTGAGGTCACGCTGGGCGATCGCGACGACGTTTCCGTAGATCATCGTGATCGCAGCGAGCACGCCCAGGAGACCTGTCCACTGCTCACTGAGCGGTTGCAGACCCTGGACCAGCACCCGTGCGACCGCGGCAAAACCGGCGACTTTGGGAACCACCGACATGTAGGCGGAGACAGGCGTCGGTGCGCCTTGGTAGGCATCCGGTGTCCACATATGGAACGGAACGGCTGCGATCTTGAAGCCGAGGCCAACGGCGAGAAGCAGGAGCGCCAAGAGCACAGCTGGGTCCAGTGGCTGACCAGGCATGACGATTGTACCCAGCGTCCCGGCAACATCGCGGAGCATGATGCTGCCAGTCAAGCCGTAGACCCAGGCCATCCCGTACAGGAGGATGGCACTGGCAAAGGCACCGAGGAGGAAATATTTGAGCGCACCCTCGACACTGGTCACGCGCCGACGCGCGAACGCCGTGAGGGCATAGACCGCCACAGCGCTCATTTCCAAGCCGAGGAGCAGGACGACGAAGTCCCCGGCCGCGCCCACCAGCATGGTGCCGAGAACCGAAAAGAGCAACAAGGAAAGATATTCGGCCTGCCCGATTCCCTCCGGATCGAGTCCTGATTCGGTGTACCCGGCCGAAACGAGCACCGAGAGCGCTCCAGCGATGAGCGCTACGAGCGCGACCGCCAACGCGAACCAGTCAGCGCGGTAGCTCTCTCCGAAGGTCGTGGCGCCCTCCGCCCAGTCGATGGTCGAGAGAGAGGCGAGTGCCAGCACTTGCCCTGCCAAGGCGATCCCGAGGAGCAGGCGAGCGGGCGGACGTCGCAGCAGGGCATCCACGATCAGCAACAGGACGATCGTCCCCAGGACGATGAGGGGCGGGACGAGCAGTGACCAATCGGGAGCGGCCAATCGGAGCGACATCTGTGACCTCCCCCTTATGTCCCATGAGCGAGGAGAGCCGCCAGGGCTGGCTCGAGTATCTCGAGCAGCGGGAGCGGGTAGACCCCGACCCAGATCGTCAACAGCGCGAGCGGCGCGAGCGCCACTGCTTCGCGCCAGGTGAGGTCCGAGAACGTCCGCAGATCGAGTGAGGCATGAGGACCAGCGCTCCCGCCAGCGATCGGTGGCAAGCCAGGCGCGAGCGCCAGCCGACGTTCCGGATCATCAGGATCAGGCGGCTCACCGGGCGCACGGACGAGTGCGACCCGCTGGTAGACGCGGAGCATGTACCAGGCGGACAAGATGACAACTGCTGTTCCTGCGACTCCGGCCCAAGGATAGGCACGGAAGCCACCGAGCAGCGCCAAGAACTCGCCGACGAACCCGCTCGATCCCGGAAGACCGAGCGAAGCCAGAGCGAAGAGACCGAAGAAGGTCGCGAAGACCGGCATGTTGCGAGCCAGCCCACCGAATGCGGCGAGGTCGCGCGTATGCGCACGCTCGTAGAGCACGCCGACGATGAGGAAGAGCGCGCTGGTGACGAAACCGTGACTCAGCATCACCACCATGGCACCACTGAGTCCCGGCTGGTTCAGCGCGAAGATTCC